>NZ_JAZHYN010000019.1:0-57950 GCF_036576025.1 Methylocystis borbori
GCGGGTCGGGGGCGTCCCGGCGCGGCCCTTGCGGCGGCATTTGCGCGGCGAGGCGCTGCTCGACAGACTCGCGCGCCGCGACAAGCCGACGTAAGACAGGCTCCAAAAACGCCAATCCTGGTTACGGGGGGAACGACCATGGCCGAGGCTGCCGCCGGCGCGACGCTTGAGAGCGCCGACATTCTGGAGATCATGCGCTATCTGCCGCATCGCTATCCGTTTTTGCTCGTCGATCGCATCATCGACATTCGGGGCGACGAATCCGGCGTCGGCGTCAAGAACGTCACTGTGAACGAGCCGCATTTCCAGGGACATTTTCCCGAACGTCCGGTCATGCCCGGCGTGCTGCTCGTCGAGGCGATGGCGCAGACGGCGGGCGTCATCGCGATGCGCGCGCAAGGAGAGGTCGAGCGCCCGCGCCTCGTCTATTTCGTCACGATCGACAAGGCCAAATTCCGCAAGCCGGTCACGCCAGGCGACCGCGTGGAGTTCCACATGACGAAGACTGCGCAGAAGCGTAACATCTGGTGGTATTTGGGTCGCGCGCTTGTCGACGGCACGCTCGTCTGCGAGGCGGAAATCAGCGCCATGATGGGCGCGTGAAGCGAAAGCTCCGGGCGGGGCGATGACTGCGACGCTGCATCCTTCAAGCGTCGTCGAGCCGGGCGCGCGGCTCGGCGACGATGTCGTCGTCGGACCCTTTTGCCATATTGGCGCGAATGTCGAGATCGGCGCGGGCTCGGAGCTCGTCTCGCATGTCGTCGTCGGCGGGCGCACGAAAATCGGCGCGCGCGCGCGCATTTTTCCTTTCGCCGCCGTCGGCCTGCCCTCGCAGGATCTTAAGGCGCGACTCGCCGAGGGCGCGCTTTCGATCGGCGACGACTGCGTCATCCGCGAGGGCGTGACGATCAACGCCGGCGCGGGCGCAGGGACCGTCATTGGCGCGCGCTGCGCTTTTCTCGCCGCTTCCCATGTCGCGCATGACTGCCGTCTCGGCGACGATGTCGTCCTGTCGAACCAGGTCCTGCTCGGCGGCCATGTCGAAATCGGCGACTGCGTGATGATCGGCGGCGGGACGGCCGCGCATCAGAATGTGCGCATCGGCGCGCATGCTTTCGTTGGCGGACTTTCGGGCGTCGAAGGCGATGTCGCGCCCTTCGGGCTCGCGTCGGGAAATCGCGCGCATCTTTTCGGCCTCAATCTCGTCGGCCTGCGTCGGCGCGGCTTCGCGCAGGAGCGCATCGAGCGCCTGCGCAAAGCCTATCGTCTGCTCTTTGCACGCAATGACGCGCGCGTTTTCGCCGCGCGCATCGAGGCGCTGGCGCGCGACTTCGCCGGCGACGCCGATATCGCCGTCCTTCTCGATTTTCTGCGCGCGCCCGCGACGCGTCCGCTTTGCGCGCCGCGCGCGAAACCGGCGGCGCTCGAAGAATGACCCGCGTCATTGCGAAGAGCGGCGCGATGCGGCGATCCAGCGCGCGACGAAAATCATTGCGCATTTTTCTCGTCGCTGGCGAAGCATCGGGCGACGAACTCGGCGCGGGGCTGATGCGCGCCTTGCGCGTCGCGCGAAGCGACGTCGAATTCGCGGGCGTCGGCGGCGAGGCCATGGCGCGCGAGGGGCTCGCCTCGCTCTTTCCGCTTTCCGACATCGCCGTGATGGGACTGATCCCCGTGCTCGCGCGGCTGCCGCGCATCATGGCGCGCATCGACGCCACTGTTCGCGCGGCGATCGATTTCGCGCCCGATTGTCTCGTCATCGTCGACGCGCCGGATTTCACCCATCGCGTCGCGCGCGGCCTGCGCGCCGCACGGCGCGATGTTCCGATCGTCGATTATGTCAGTCCGACGGTCTGGGCGTGGCGGCCTGGCCGCGCCCGCGCCATGCGCGATTATGTCGATTGCATATTGGCGCTTTTGCCTTTCGAGCCTGAGGCGCATGCGCGGCTCGGCGGCCCGCGTTGCGTCTATGTCGGCCATCCGCTCGTCGAGCGGCTCGATGAATTGACGCCTGATAGTTCCGCTCAAGAGAGAGAAGAAGCACGGCCGCTTCTTCTCATTCTCCCCGGTTCGCGGCTTGCGGAAATACAGCGGATGACGCCGCTCTACGGCGAGACGCTCGAACTTCTTTTACGCGCGCGTCCGAACATCGACGTCGCCATTCCCGTTGCGCCGAATATGGAAGCGGCGCTCGCGCGCGAATTGCGCGACTGGCCGCTAGATCACGCCGCATTTGGGCGGAATCGCCCAAATGCGGATCACGTGATCGATTCTAAAAGTTTAGAGCGCGCTTTAAGCGAAAAACCGGATTCCACTTTTTCGCGGCGCGCTCTGGCGCCACGGCTCCTGAGCCAAGCGGAAAAATTCGCGGCCTTTCGCAAAGCCCGCGCGGCGCTCGTCACGTCGGGCGCGGCGACGCTCGAACTCGCGCTCGCGGGCGCGCCGATGGTCGTCGCCTACAAAGTCTCGAAGGCGGAGTCGCTATTGCGCTTTCTCGTCAAGGTCGATTCAATCGTTCTGCCCAATCTCGTCATCGGCGAAAGGGCCGTTCCCGAATTCCTGCAGGAAGCCGCGACGCCGCGCGCGCTCGTCGACGCGCTGACGCCGCTCTTCGATGACGGCCCCGCGCGCGCGGCGCAACTCGCCGCCTTTGCGCGCGTGCGCGCCAAGCTTCTCGAAGCGGGAGGCAACCCCAGCGCACGGGCTGCGGAGATTGTGCTGGAATATGCGGAGAGAGGCGCGCGGTCCATATAGAAGGTAGTGGCTCAGTTTGAATTTCGGCCTATGACCCATTGCTGTTTTGCCAAACGTCTGCTGGCGGGACCGGCTGGCCGGCCGGACGGGGCGGTTTGCAGACGAAAATGAAACGCCTACAGTGGCGCCGGTCGTCTGATCGGAGAGTTTAGAGGCCCCATCGTCGCATTCGATCATTGGATAAAGCTTTTAAAATGCGAGCAGACATAAATTCCCCAAAGGATTTGAAGGTTTGGTTGCAGGAGCGTCCGCCGGTGGTCGCCGCTGTGATCGCATCGCGACTGGGATTGCGGCTTATTCCATTCGTTATCGATCCGCTACCAGCCGGTGATCTTTCTGCCAAGGAAAGGCTTCAAATCGTTAGGGCGTTTCGCTACGTGGCAATTGGTCGCCTTGCCACGAAGCATCCGTCGGCCGCTCTAGATCAACTGATGACAGTCATTAATTCCGTTGCTCCGTCTCGGACCAATTTCGCCGGCGCCGCGATCGCAGAAGCCTCTCGTTCCGGCGTGTCGCTATTTGAGGCCGCGCGTGGAGACTTCTATGCTGACGCCCCTTCATCTCGCGCCTGGTACGCGGCAGGCCTCGCCTCCGCGGTACAAGAAGCCGGTTCGCCTTGGTTCGCGATCGCGGAAGATGCGGCGTGGATCGATAAATTTGACGATCCCCATAAGTTGCTAGCTGAACCGATCTGGCTCACCGAACGGACGTCAGCGTCAATGCCGCAGCCCTTTCTTTCTCGTTGGATTTCAATGTGCGCCTTGCTCTCGCATGATGACGATAGTTGGAAGGTCTGGACCGGCTGGTATCAGGACCGGCTCGATGGAGCGATCCCGGAAAAAGACGAAATTGAATATCTTCGACTCTCTCTCGTTCCAAATGCGGCCACCAAGGCGAATGATGACTCCGAGGAAGGCCGGCAGAATTGGTGGCGAGAAATCGAAGCTAACAGCACGATTTTCAAAAATGACCCGAGAAAAGCAAACCGTCTCGCAGCAAGATATATCGCTGATTTCAGGCAGCCGTAAATCGAGGCCAACAGGCCTCGCTCGGGTTCGCATGCGGGGGTCGTCCGGCCTTGTCGGGCTATAGCGTGCCAGAGTTGAAAGCAGCATTGTCCGCTTTCGGTCGAGAGTTCTTGTAGGCCTGCGGCCCGATAGCGGCCATTCTCGATGGCCGCGCGCCAATGTCTGGCAAGGCGATCACATTTTCAGCGAGACCGCTCTACCGGCTTGATATTGAGCGCGAATGTCCTTGTTTCCCGCCGGCTCCGCCGCGCGGCCTTTTCGCTTGTATCTTTAGGCGTCGCAACCATAATCGGCGCCAAGTTGAACGCGGCGCGAATTTCCTTGCTCCGCGCCTTTGTGAAAGGGCGACGCTTTGTCTCAATCTGCGAGCAAGAATTACCTCAACCGCAAATCCGTATATAAGCTCATCGCCGATCACGAGGCCGAACAGGGCGACGGCCTGAAGCGCGCGCTCGGCTGGGCGTCATTGATGGCGATGGGCATCGGCGGCATCATCGGCGCCGGCATTTTCGTGCTCACCGGCACGGCCGCGGCGAAATATGCGGGGCCCGGGGTCACGGTCTCCTTCCTGCTGTCGGGCCTCGCCTGCACCTTCGTCGCTTTGTGCTATGCGGAGCTTGCCGCGCTCATTCCCGTCGCGGGCAGCACTTACACCTATGCCTATGTCACGCTCGGCGAAGTATTCGCCTGGGCGATCGGCTGGAATCTCGTGCTCGAATACGCCGCGGGCGCGGCGACAGTCGCGGTCGGCTGGGGCGGCTATTTCAATCGCGTCGTGCAGGGCTTTGGAATCAATTTGCCGCCTGAACTCACCCACGCTTATTTCGCCGATCCCGGCGCGCATGGCCTGTTCAACGTTCCCGCGGCGGCGATCATTCTCATTCTGACCGCGCTCCTCGTGCGCGGCACGACCGAGTCCTCGCTCGTCAATAACATCATCGTCGCGATCAAAGTCACCGTCGTGCTGCTCGTGATCTTCTTTGGCGCGGCCGCCGTCAATGCTGCCAATTGGTCGCCGCTCATCCCCGAGAATACGGGCGAATTTGGCATTTATGGCTGGAGCGGCGTGCTCCGCGGCGCCTCCGTCGTCTTCTTCGCCTATATCGGCTTCGATGCGGTCTCGACCGCCGCGCAGGAAGCGCATACGCCGCAGCGCGACGTGCCGATCGGCATTCTCGGCTCGCTCATCATCTGCACCATTCTTTACGTCGCCGTCGCGGCGGTGGCGACGGGCGTCGTGAACTATAAGGAGCTTGGCGTGCCGGATCCGATCGCGCTGGCGATGGATCATACGGGCGTCTCCTGGCTTTCATGGACCGTGAAGCTCGGCGCGCTCGCCGGCCTCACCACAGCGATCCTCGTGCTGCTCTTTGGCCAGACGCGCGTCTTTTACGCCATGGCGCAGGACGGGCTGCTGCCGCAGATCTTCGCGCGGCTGCATCCGAAATTCCGTACGCCGGCCGTGAGCCAGATTATGATCGGCGTCGTCGTAGCCGTCGCCGCGGGACTATTCCCCATCGACATTCTCGGCGAGATGGTCAGCATCGGCACGCTCGCCGCCTTTGCGCTCGTCTGCATGGCGGTCCTTCGCCTGCGCCGCATGCATCCCGACCTGCATCGGCCGTTCCGCGCGCCGGGCATTCCCTGGCTGCCGATCGCGGGCATTTTCTCTTGCGCTGCGCTGATGGTCGCGTTGCCGCTCGACACCTGGCTGCGGCTCCTCATCTGGACAGGCATCGGCATGGCGATCTATGTTTTCTACGGCGTCAAACACGCCAAGCGCCAGCATTGACGGGAGGCTCGCACGCCTCCGGGTCGGCGGCGATCGCCGCCGACTTACCGACGAAATGTCGCGCATGACGTTTTGCATCAGTCGAGCGGAGTTCGTTAAGGATGAGCGCGCCGGCGATCGTATGGTTTCGCAACGATCTGCGCATCGCCGACAATCCCGCATTGACGGCGGCGGCGCATAGCGGCGCGCCGCTGGTCGCGCTCTACGTTCTCGACGATGACAGCGCCGGCGACTGGCGCATGGGCGCCGCGGCGCGGTGGTGGCTGCATCATTCTCTCGCTTCCTTGGCGCAGAGCCTCGCCGAGCGTGGTCTGTCGCTGACATTGCGACGCGGACGCTCCCATTATGTCTTCGAGCAGGTCGTCGCCGAAACGGGCGCGGGCGCCGTCTATTGGAACCGGCTTTACGAACCCTGGGCGATGCGGCGCGACGAGGAAATCCAGTCGCAGCTTAAGGAAGACGGCGTCGAAACGCATTGCTTCCACGAGTCGTTGCTGTTCGAACCCGGCAAGCTGCGAAACAAGATGGGCGAGGTCTTTCGCGTCTTCACGCCGTTCTGGCGCGCCTGTCTCGCCGCGCCGCCGCCAGCGCCGCCTTTGCCGGCGCCGAAAAAATTCGACGCCGCGCCGCTTCCGCCCGAGAGCGACGATCTCGACGCCTGGCGCCTTCTGCCGATAAATCCCGACTGGGCAGGCGGCATGCGCAAGGTCTGGCTCGTCGGAGAGTCGGCGGCGCGCGCGGAACTCGCCGAGTTCGCGCGCAATCATGTCGCCGACTATAAGGCCGAGCGCGACTTCCTCGGGCGCGTCGGCGTTTCGCGCCTTTCGCCGCATCTGCATTTTGGCGAAGTTTCGCCGCGCGACGTCTGGCATGCGATTACGGAGCCCGATAGCGTCGGCGGCGCGGCTTATTTGCGCGAACTCGGCTGGCGAGAGTTTTGCCATCATTTGCTCGTCGCCCATGGGGACATGCCCGAGCGTCCGCTGGACAAGGCGTTTGAGAGATTTCCCTATCGCCATGACGTCGACGCGCTCGACGCCTGGCGGAAGGGCGAGACGGGCTATCCGCTCGTCGACGCGGCGATGCGCGAATTGTGGATCACGGGGTGGATGCACAATCGCGCGCGTCTCGTCGCCGCGAGCTTTCTCATCAAGCACCTCCTGATTGATTGGCGCCAAGGCGAACGCTGGTTCTGGGACACGCTGGTCGACGCCGATCTCGCCAACAACAGCGCCAACTGGCAATGGGTCGCGGGCTGCGGCGCGGACGCAGCGCCTTATTTTCGCATCTTCAATCCGGCGCTGCAGGGCGAGAAATTCGATCCCGACGGCGCTTATGTTCGGCGGTTCGTTCCAGAGCTCGCGGCGCTCGACGCCCGCTATATTCATCGCCCCTGGCAGGCGCCGGAGAATTTGCTGCGCGACGCGGGCGTTCGGCTTGGCGAAACCTATCCGCGCCCGATCGTCGATCATGCGACGGCGCGCGCGCGGGCGCTGGCGGCTTTTGCGGAGATGCGACGTTAGCCCCTTATTGCGAGGAGCTAGCCCCCAATGACGCAGCTGCGACATCTCGCCAATCTCCTTGGAACCCGCTAAAGCCTGCCGTATGCCCCCCGACATCCGTCCTTTTGAAGAAATCCGCATGTTGTTCGCCAATATGCCGGCGCCGGACGCGCAGGCCCTCGCGGCCGTCCGCGCGCGCGATAGCGAACTCACTAAGCCGCCGGGCGCGCTCGGACGTCTCGAGGAAATCGTCGAATGGCTCGCCGCCTGGCAGGGCAGGGCGGAGCCTGTCATCGAGCGTCCGCTCGTCGCCGTCTTCGCCGGCAATCACGGCGTCGTCGCGCAGGGCGTCTCCGCCTTTCCCGCGAGCGTCACGCAGCAGATGGTGGCGAATTTCCAGAGCGGCGGGGCGGCGATCAATCAGATTTGCAAGATCCATGGCCTCGGGCTGAAAGTCTTCGAACTGGCGCTCGAACGTCCGACGGTGGACTTCACCGAGGCGCCCGCCATGGACGAACGCGAAGCGGCGGCGACTTTCGCCTATGGCATGGAGGCGGTCGGGGGCGGCGTCGATCTCCTCGCGCCGGGCGAGATGGGCATCGGCAATACGACGAGCGCCGGCGCGATCTACGCCGCCCTTTATGGCGGGCCGGCGTCGCGCTGGACCGGGCGCGGCGCGGGCGTCGACGCCGCCGGCCTTGTCCGCAAGAACGCGGCGATCGAGAAGGCGCTGGCGCTGCATGGCCCGCATCTTTCCGATCCGCTGGAAATTTTGCGCCGGCTGGGCGGGCGCGAGATCGCGGCGATCATGGGCGCGATCATGGCGGCGCGCCTCAACCGCATTCCCGTCGTCCTGGACGGCTATGTCGCCTGCGCGGCGGCGGCGCTGCTCCACGCGCTGTCGACGGAATCGATCGCTCACTGCGTCGCCGGCCATGTCTCCGCCGAGGGCGCGCATCGCGACATATTGGCGCGCTTGGGCAAGCGTCCGCTGCTCGATCTCGATATGCGGCTTGGGGAAGGCTCGGGCGCGGCGCTCGCCATCGGCGTCGTCAGGGCCGCGCTCGCCTGCCATCGCGACATGGCGACGTTCCAAAGCGCCGGCGTTTCGGGTAAAACGCAATAAAGGCGGCGCGCGGCGCGCGCGCCCTTCGCCCCTCAAAAAACTGTCACATCCACATGCGCATTGAAGGCGCCGCGTGGGCGATGCGCGGCGCGATGAAGGAATGAACGGCATGAATTGGGATCTTCCCTCGGCCTATCTCCCGATGATCTTCATGGCCGTCCTCGCGGCGGCGTTCGTCTTTCATCTCACCCGACTCTTGGGACCGGGGCGTTTTCTGCACGCGGCCTATGCGGCGAGCGCCGCGGGCCTGATCTACATCCTGGGGGCGGAGCGGTTCGGCTGGCGCACCGCCGGGGAGCCCGCGCTGTTCTGGGTCTATGTCGCGCTTTTCGCGCTCGTGGCGGTCTATGTCGCGCGGCGGCGGGCTCAATATGGCCTCATCGGCCTGCCTTGGCTCTCCGCGCTCATCCAGCAGGGCGTGGTGGCCTACATGTTCGCGCCGGATTCGTTCCGAAAGCCGCCTGTGACGGCCATCCTCTTTCTCTATTTCGCCTTCGAGGCGGTCGCTTGGCTGCGCGGGCGCGAGGAGGAGGAGAAGGGCGCGGTCGCCGTCGCGGACGCTGCGGCGCGTCCGCCGCTTTTCCCGCCGAAGCGCCGGCGCGGGCCCGCCGAAATTTCGCTGGCGGCCGTGGCGCTGGCCATCGCCTATCTGCTTTTCATCGGCCCGCATCCGGTCGTAGAGGCGCCGGAGGCCGCGACGGCCGAGGGGACGACGGGCGCCGAAGGCGAACAATCCGTCGCGAGCGAGGAGCCGGCCGCTCCCGAAGGACAGGAAACCGCCTCCGCCGAGACGCAGCGGAGCGAGGCGGAAAGCGAGAAGGCGCTCGGGGCCGCGCCAGAGTCGTCTTCGACCGTGGCGGCGCGGGAGCCGGAAGCCGCTCCCCGAGCGGCGAAGGCGGACGAGGTCTATGCGGCGCGCGCGGGCGACACGTTCAAATCCATCGCCAAGCGCGTCTATGGGACCGCGAATAAATGGCGCGCGCTCGCCGACGCCAATCCCGAGCTGAAAGCGAAGAAATTCCGCGCCGGCCAACTCATTAAGCTGCCGTCGCCGCCGACGCGGTGATCGTTCCGCGCTCCGTCATCACGAAATCGAGCGGCTGATCATGCGGCTCGATCGGCACATGATCCGCTTCCTGGCAGGAATAGGCGACGCCGATGGCGACGACGCGCTTTCCGGCGCGAATCTCGGCGAGCGTCGCGTCGTAAATGCCGCCGCCATAGCCGAGCCGAAAGCCCCGCCGATCGAAAGCGGCGAGGGGCGAAAAGATGATGTCGGGATCATAGGCCGGCATGTCTTCCGCCGGCTCCGAAAGGCCGAAGGGCCCCTTGACCAGATCGTCGCCCGGCGTAAAGGCGCGGAAGACGAGCGGATGACGCACCTTATGCATCACCGGCAGCGTGACGCGATAGTCCTTCGCCGCGAGCGCCTCGATGAGCGGACGCGTATTGAGCTCGCTGCGGATCGGCCAATAGACCGAAACGACCGGCCCCTCGATCTGCGCGTCGCGGGCAATGCGCTCGACCAGCGCGAACCCCTGCGCGGCGATCGCGGCGGCCGCCTCATGCGCTTCCTGCGGCGTCACGAGATCGCGCCGCGCGAGAAAGCGTCGGCGCAGTTCGGCTTTCAAATCGCTCATGCGCAAGGAATAGGAAAAGGAAGCGCGGGCCACAAGAGCCGTGGGACATCGATCCCGGGAACCTACAACGTAGGTGGGCGCCGTATGGCCAAGCCCACGGGCAAGGCCAGGGACAGCTCCCATAAGGATCGATAAGGCCCCGGGGAATAATAGTCCTGCACGCACCCCGCAGCGCCGCGAAGCCAATGTAGCGCCCCGGCCGCGCGGGCGCCAGTGGCCCCGAAGGGATCTCGCCTGTTTATGCGAAAGCCAAATCCGACGGCGTCGCCTGCTTCGGCGTTTCCGAGTCGACGGGCAGCCGCGCGATCCGCGTCAGCGTGAAAAGGCCGAAGGGCGGCAGCAGCCGGCGCTCGACGAGTTTCATTTGCGGATTTTCGTCGATCCAGTCGCCGATGATCGACCAGGGAAACTGCGGGCGCCAGCCGAGCTTGGGCGCCATATGGCGGTCGAGCCAGGCCTCGAAGAGCGCGATGGCTTCGTCCTTGCCGCTGACATGGTTGACGAGCACGATCTCGCCGCCCGGCCGCAGCACCCGCGCGAGTTCATCGAGCAAGGCTTCGGGCTCAGGCACGACGGTGAGCACATAGGGCGCGACCACGCAGGCGAAACTCGCGTCGGCGAAGGCCATGCGCGTCGCGTCCATTTTTGAGAGGCCGGCGATATTGCCAAGGCGCTCGCGGCGCACGCGCTGCGCCGCGCGGCGCAGCATGGGCTCGGAGAGATCGACGCCGAAGACCTGCGCATGGCGGTCGAAGAGCGGCAATTCGAGGCCCGTGCCGACGCCGACGTCAAGGATCGGACCCTGCGCCTTGGACGCCGCCGTCGCCGCGGCGCGCCGGCCGGGCTTTAACAGCGTCGCGAAGGTGAGGTCATAGATCGGCGCCCAGCGCGCATAGGCGGCTTCCACATCGCAATTGTCCGGACCATCGACATCAGGCGCATCGTTTCTTACTTGGCTCATCAAGGCGCCCTTCGCGCATATGCGGGCCGCTCCTGCGGCGGCTTGGCTGAATTGGTCAGGATCGCCGGCTCGACCGCGGCGATGAAGCCGCCGCCGAGCACGCGCGTCTCTTCTTCATCGGCGTCGTAGAAGACGCAGGCCTGCCCGGGCGATACGCCGAATTCGCCCGCCGCGAAGACGACGGACGCGGCCCCCTCCGCCTCGGGGATGAGGCGCGCGGGAACCGGCGGGCGGGTGGAGCGCACGCGCGCCATGATGTCGATCCCGCCGGCGGGCAGGGACGACAGCTCGCCTTCGCCGATCCAGTTCACGTCGCGCAATTTGACGGCGCGCGTCTCCAGGGCTTCGCGCGGGCCGACCACGACCTGCGCCCGCGCGGCGTCGAGACGCAGGACGTAAAGCGGCTCGGCGTCGCGTCCGGCGACGGCGGCGCCAAGGCCAAGCCCGCGCCGCTGGCCGATGGTGTAGTGAATGACGCCGGCGTGGCGTCCCAGCACGCGGCCATCGATATGCACGATCTCGCCCGGCACGACGGATTCGGGCGCGAGCCGCTCGACAACGTCGGTATAGCGCCCGCTCGGCACGAAACAGATGTCCTGGCTGTCGGGCTTGTCGGCGATGTCGAGTCCGAAGCGGCGCGCCATCTCGCGCACTTGCGCCTTGGTGTAGTCGCCGAGCGGGAAGCGTAACGCGCGCAGTTGCTCGCGCGTCGTCGCGAAGAGGAAATAGCTCTGGTCGCGGGAGGCGTCGCGGGCGCGATAAAGCGCGCGTCCGCCGCGGCCGTCGTCGCGGGCTGAAATGTAATGGCCGGTCGCGAGCGCCGTCGCGCCAAGGTCCTTCGCCGTATCCATGAGATCGGCGAATTTGATGAATTGATTGCAGGCGACGCAGGGCACCGGCGTTTCGCCGCTCGCGTAGCTCGCGGCGAATTCGTCGATCACTTTCTCGCGAAAGCGGTCCTCGTAATCGAGGACGAAATGCGGAATGCCGAGCCGCGCCGCGACCTGTCGCGCATCATGAATGTCGCGGCCGGCGCAGCAGGCGCCCCGGCGATGCGTCGCCTCGCCATGGTCGTAGAGCTGCATGGTGACGCCGACGACGTCATAGCCCTGCTCCTTGAGCAGGGCGGCGACCACGCTCGAATCGACGCCGCCCGACATGGCGACGACGACGCGGGCGTCGCGCGGCGAGGCGGGCGGGAACGCATGATCCGATACGCTATTCGTCATAATCGGGCGACGCCTATCAATTATGCAAAGGGCCGGGTTGGCGAAGGCGCGACCGCGCGCGTTCGTCCGCCGGCTCCGCCCGCCGCGCATGGAAGAGGCCGACCGCCTTCATTTAGAGCATTCCTCGACCGGGAAGCAATCTTATCGGCGCCAAGAGCGCAAAATCTGTCATTTCCGCGTCATGTTGTTCGGAACCGTCATCGCTGCTATGACGCCGCGGCGTTTTTGGGGCGCGGGGACGATTTCCATGGCGGCGATGAAAATTCTGGCCGGCAATTCGAACCGGCCGCTGGCCGAGGCGATCGCGGCGCATCTCGCGATTCCGCTCTGCCGCGCCCAGGTCCGCCGTTTCGCCGATCAG
This sequence comes from Methylocystis borbori, assembly GCF_036576025.1. Lineage (NCBI taxonomy): Bacteria > Pseudomonadati > Pseudomonadota > Alphaproteobacteria > Hyphomicrobiales > Methylocystaceae > Methylocystis > Methylocystis borbori. The sequence continues at coordinate 12,394 of NZ_JAZHYN010000019.1, forward strand.
GAGATCTGGGTCGAAATCCTGGAGAATGTGCGCGGACAGGACACATTCGTGATCCAGTCCACCTCGGCGCCGGCCAACGATCATCTGATGGAGCTCCTCATCATGATCGACGCGCTGCGCCGCGCCTCCGCGCGCCGCATCACGGCGGTCATTCCCTATTTCGGCTACGCCCGGCAGGATCGCAAGCAGGGGCCGCGCACGCCGATTTCGGCCAAGCTTGTCAGCAATCTCATCACCCGCGCGGGCGCCGACCGCGTGCTCACGGTCGATCTCCACGCCGGACAGGTTCAGGGCTTCTTCGACATTCCGACCGACAATCTCTTCGCCGCGCCGGTGATGGTGGTGGACATAAAGTCGCACCTCCAGCTCAACAACGTCATGGTCGTTTCGCCGGACGTGGGCGGCGTCGTGCGCGCCCGGGCGCTCGCCAAGCGCATCGACGCGCCGCTCGCCATCGTCGACAAGCGCCGCGAGCGCGCGGGCGAATCCGAGGTGATGAACATCATCGGCGAGGTCGAGGGCCATAATTGCATCCTCGTCGACGACATCGTCGATTCCGGCGGAACGCTCTGCAACGCCGCCGACGCCCTGCTCGCGGCGGGCGCGCTCTCCGTTTACGCCTATATCACCCATGGCGTGCTGTCCGGCGCGGCGGCCGAGCGCATCGCCAACTCCAAGCTCAAGCAATTGGTCGTCACCGACACGATCCGCGCGACGGCGGCGGTCGAGTCCGCGCATAACATCCGCGTCATCCCGATCGGCCATCTGATCGGCGAGGCCATCGCGCGCACCGCGAAGGAAGAGAGCGTGTCAAGCCTCTTCGATTGATTTCGATCAATCAGCGCCAGGGCGGAGACTGGCGCGGAACACGGTGAGACATGCCCCCGCGAAGCCGAAGGTGGTCGTGACGATGCTCGCCTTGAGATAGACGCCGAATAAAGCCGGGCCGAGACCTTCCGCCGCGCCGCCATCGAGGACCGGGAAAACCCCCATTAATACAAATAGGCTGGAATTGGCGAAGGCGCCGATGACCATCGCCCAGCGCACCGGCCAGGCGAGCGGAACGCGCGCCCCATAGAAGCCGAGAAGGAGCGCGCTCATCAACAGAAAATCGATATGGGCTTGCAGGACTCGCGTGAATTTTCCGGCAAAGATTCCCGCCATCAGCGGCGCTTCCATTTTAAGGCCTACGAGACACCAGGCGAGAACAAGCGCGACGATAATCCAAAGGGCTGCGCCCCTGAGTAGAATGATGTTCGTCTTTTGGGCCGATTGCGCATGTTCCGTCATCACGACATCCTCGATGGTCTCGGCGGATCGCCGAACGCTCGATAAATGCCGCGTTCGGCAAGAACGCGCTTGACCGGGACGGCTGAAAAACTTGTCTGAAACGGATGCCGTCTGCGGGGGTTCGAAGAGAATTATCTCATGACGAAGGCGCAGATTTTTTCGACTGAGCAAGCGGCGCCGAATCGCCGCCGCGAATGGCTATGCGAGGTGATCGGACGCGAATATGCCCGCGTCGATGTCCGCCCGCTTCCGGAGCAGCGGCTGTTCAACGAAATGACGATTCATGCCGGAGCGGACGTTCGACTCTCAACGATCCGCTCGAATGGCATCTTTATAGAAAGGCCAAAAAGGCCAGCGTTGCCCGATAGCCAGGACGTTTATCTCGCGGTTGTATTGCTGTCCGGCGAGTATTTTCTCGAGCAGGGCGACCGCCAAGTCTCGCTGCGTCCCGGCGATATGGCGATTTACGATGCGACGCTGCCGCACAAAATTTACTGCCCCGAAAAATTCTCTAAGCTGATTGTCTCTTTGCCGCATGCGACAATGAGATCGCGTTCCTTCGGCATAGACCGCCGTTTGGCCTCGCCGATCGACGGCGGTCAGGGCGTCGGCGCGATAGCTGCGTCTTATGTCCGGTCCTTTACCGCCCATGCGGGCGAGTTGACCGACGAATTCTTCGCTGCGATGGCCGATCACTGCGCCGATCTGGTCGCATTGTCCCTGTCGGAGCCAAGCGAATATTTCCGCGCAAACCGGGGCCGGGAAGCGACGCTGCGGCGGGTGAAGCGATTCATCGACGGCCGCCTCCGCGACCCGCAGCTCGATCCTGCGATGGCGGCGCAGGCGCTCGGCCTTTCAATACGTTATCTCAACGCGCTCTTTGAAGCGGAGGGCCTGTCGCTCATGCGTTATGTATGGGCGCGGCGTCTGGAAAATTGTCGCCGCGACCTCGCATCTGACGCTCGGGCGTCGATCGGCGAGATCGCCTATCGTTGGGGGTTCAGCGATCTTTCGCATTTCAGCCGCGCGTTTCGTCGGCGATTTGGATTATCGGCGCGCGAGGCGCGGATGCAGAGTGAATAGGTAGCGGTCGAGTCCGCGCGTAACCCGCGTCATTCCGATTGGCCATCTGATCGGCGAGACCATCGCGCGCCGTGAACGAAGAGAGCATGTCGACCCTGTCCGATTGAGTTAGCGATGCAAGAAGGGATCGATCAATGGCAGGCCGAGGCCTTCGAAGTCCTTCACGTTTCGCGTCGCCAGCGGGACAGCTTTAGCAAGCGCCGTCGCCGCAATAAGCGAGTCGCTCACGGTTAGGACGCGTCCTTGATCTTTCGCAAAGGCGCGCAAACCGCCGGCGGTCTCGGCGATTGCGACATCCACGGGAATCGCCTTTGGGCCGAAGCGGTCGCGCATCGCGGCGAGAAAAGCCGCGAGGCGAAACTTCTGTTCGCGACTTGCGATTTCGAGTCCATAGTTCAATTCGTGAAAGAGAATGACGCTCACGAGAATCCGTGGCGTCGCCTCGACAAAGGCGACAACGCGGGCGTCGGGTCGTTTGCGCGCGAGTTCCGAGATAATATTCGTGTCGAAAAGCGCCGCGTCGGGCATCGGTTCAGTTCTTGAATTCGGGCGCCGGCCGATCCTCGCTCCGGTCAGGTAAGGGAATATCCACGCCGACGCGGCGGGCGACTTCGAGCAGCCAGCGCCCGTCGTGAGGCGCAATGGCTTCTTCGTAAGTCTTGACCGATACGACGACGCATGGGTCCTGCGCGCCAATGACCTGCGGCTCTCCGGCGCGCGCGCGCCGAAGAATTTCAGAAAGCTCCGCCTTCGCTTTTGCGACCGACCACATTGCTATCTCCCTATATGGACTAATATAGACTAGTCTTTGTATGGTTGGCAATCCATCCTTCCACCCGCTCTGCGCCCGCTTGCCCAACCCGCGCGGGCGATGCGAGAAGACGCCGCATGACGCCAAGCGCCGCCCTTAACCCCGTTCCCGCCCGCTTCAATCTCGCCCGCTATTGCCTCGCCGAAAACGCGCGGCTGCGCCCCGACGCTCCGGCGCTGACCGTCGTCGGCGACAAAGCGGCGCGGCGCTGGACCCACGCGGAACTCGATCTCAGGGTGCGCCGTCTCGCCGCCGGCCTGCGCGCTCTCGGCCTCCCTTCGGGCGCGCGCGTCATGATCCGCATGGGCAATGAGGCGAACGCCGCGCTCTGCTACTTCAGCGCCATTGCGGCAGGCTATGTGGCGCTGCTCGCCTCCTCGCAGCTCACCTTCGAGGAAGCGGCCTTCCTCCTGCGCGACTGTGGCGCGTCGGCGCTGGCGCTCGGCGCCGCCTTCGAGAAGGAGGCGCATGAGGGCGAGGCGATCGTCCTGCGCGGCGCCGATCTGGAACGCCTCGGCGAGAGCGATCCGCTCGACGATTACGCCGACACCGCCGCCGACGATCCGGCCTATCTCGTCTATACGTCGGGGACGACCAGCCGGCCAAAGGGCGTGCTGCACGCGCATCGCGCCGCCTGGGGGCGCCGGCCGATGCGCGAACATTGGACGGGGCTCGGCCCCGGGGACGTCATGCTGCACGCCGGCGCGATCAACTGGACCTATACGCTCGGCGTCGGCGTCGTCGATCCGCTGTCGGCGGGCGCTTGCGCCGTGCTCTATAACGGCCATCCGGATCCCGCCGTGTGGCCGCGGCTGATCGAAACGCGCCGCGCCACCGTCTTCGCCGCTGTGCCCGGAGTCTTCCGGCAAATTCTCAAATATGGCGCGCCGGAGCGGGCCGATCTCTCCAGCCTGCGCCATGCGCTCTCCGCCGGCGCGGCGCTGCCGCCGAGCCTCCTCGCCGAATGGCGCGCCCGCACCGGCAAGGAGATTTACGAAGCCTTCGGCATGAGCGAAATCTCGACCTTCGTCTCGAGCGGGCCGACGACGCCGGTGAGGCCGGATTCGCCGGGCCGGCCGCAGCCGGGCCGGGTCGTCGCGGCGCTGCCGCAGGAAGGCGGCGCGACGCCCTTGCCGGCAGGCGAAACCGGGCTTCTCGCCGTGAGGCGGGACGATCCGGGCATGATGCTGCGCTACTGGAATCGGCCGGAGGAGGAGCGCGACGCCTTTCGCGGCGACTGGTTCGTGTCCGGCGATCTCGTCGAGTTCGACGCGGATGGCTATATGTGGCGCCATGGCCGCGTCGATGAAGTGATGAACGCCGGCGGCTATCGCGTCTCGCCCGCCGAGGTCGAGAAGACGCTGCTGGATTTCGACGGCGTGACCGAGGCCGCCGCCGCCGAGCGGCCGGGCCGCGACGCCGACGCCACGATCATCAAGGCCTATGTCGTGATGCGCGACGGCGCGCCCCAAGACGAGCAGGCGCTGCTCGCGCATTGCCGCGCGCATCTTGCCGCCTATAAATGCCCGCGCGCGGCGATCTTTCTCGACGCGCTGCCGCGCAACGCCAATGGCAAGCTCAATCGCGCGGCGTTGCCTTAAAAGCATGCGCCGCCGAGGACCCGACCGCGCCAGGGCGGGGTCGGGCCCTCTTCCGCTCACAGGTCCGCGTGCGGGGAGGAGGAATGCGGACGCCGGCGGAAAATAACGCGTCGATTAGGGGTGTCGACGTTTTCCATTGGGCGCCGGCGGCGCGCCATCGACGATGGCCTTCATATTGGGCGACGCCTTGAACACGACGACGCGGCGGGCCTCGATCGGCACCGGCGCGCCCGTGCGGGGATTACGGCCGGAACGCTCGTTCTTGGCGCGCACGATGAAAGAGCCGAAGTCGTGGAGCTTCAACGACTCGCCCGAGGCGAGCGTCGCCGCCATCTCTTCAATGACGCTGTCGGTGAGGCGTTTCGCTTCACGACGCGACATGGCGTTGAAGCGGCGATGAATCGCGGCCGCAAGATCTTCTCGCGTGAGCGTTCCGCGCCCGTCTGCGCGTTGGTCGGCGCTCTCGAGGTTCGAGTCCTCGCCGTCCGGTTCTATTCCCGGCGGCTCTGCTTTCTTCATCGTGGCGGTCCACATGTTCAACGGCCCTGAGTTGCGGCCGTCGCGTCGCAGTCGCTAACCGCTTACGGCCTCGTGAGTTTGTTTCGAAACTGCGCATCGAAAGGCCGTCTTGTAAGTGCGCCAGGTCACATCCCACGAATGACTTTCGTCATAAGCTTCGCTGACGACGTCGACGGCACGGTTCGTTTCGGCGTCCAAAACGGGCGTAAATCGGCGCGCCAATTCGTGTTTGCGGATGCGGCGTGCTAAGAGTTGCGGCTCAAAAACAATTGAGCCGCTTCAGCTTAGCTGTCGCGCGCATTCCGCGTTCCTTTGCAGTCGCACTGCCGTTCTTGTGCGCGACGATTTTTATGGGCGCGCCGCGAAATGCGGCGGAAAACGCATGAAGCACATTCATCGAGAGGAAGAGGGCGCCAGGCGACTCAAGGCGCCGTCGAGCGCGGTTCCGTGCGGGCGACGCGATGCGTTCGAAACGCAGAGAACTCGCGCTGCGTTTGGGCGGAATCGTCCAAATGCGAATAACGTGAACGAGTCAAAAAGTTTAGAGCGCGCTTTGCGCGAGAAGCTGGATTCCGCTTTTTCGCAGCGCGCTCTCAAGCGGGAGCGCGTCGTCGAATGATCCCCGCGCCAACCCAATCCGCCAAAGTCATGTTGCTCGGCGACATCGGCGTGGGAAAGACGTCGCTTGCGGAGCGTCTCGTCTTCGATCGCTTCGACGCCGACTATAAGTCGACGCTCGGCGTCGACGTCTTCACCCATGACGTCGACCTCGGCCCCGAATGCGACGACGCCAAACTGCGTTTGGTGCTTTGGGATACGGACGGCGATTTCGGCCCGTGTATTTTGGATACCGTTTATCTTACGGGCGCTTCGGCGGCGATCGGCGTCGCCGACGCCACGCGGCCGACGACGATCGTGACGATGACCGCGCTGCTGGCGCGTTTCGAGGAAGATTTCCCCGGCCACGCGACGGCGGCCATCGTCAACAAGATCGATCTCGCGCCGCATATGTCGCGCGCCGCCGTCGCGCCGCAGCTCGAGACGATTTACACAAGCGCCAAGACGGGCGAAGGAGTCGAGCAGATATTTGTCGACGTCGGGCGCGCCGTCTGGCGGCGCGGCTTTGACTCCCGGCTGATTGCGTCGCGCCGTCACGGTTGACTGGATCGCGCGGATGTCATTCCCGCAGCGGGCTCGCCTGTAGCGTGCCGCGAATGACGACTTTAGTCAGGCGAACCGCTCGACCGGTTGCGATGCTATCGATGCGCCAGCGCGCGAATGGCGAGTTCGGTGCGACTGCGCAAATGGAGCTTCGCCAATATGGCGCTCACATGATTTTTGACCGTGCCTTCGGCGAGGCCTAGCTCCTCGGCGATGGCGCGATTGTTCTTGCCGGCGGCGACGCCGTCGAGCACTTCCTTTTCGCGCTCCGTGAGCGATTCTTCGTCCGCGGCGGTCTGGCGCGCATGCGCGCCGCCCTTGAGGCGCCGGAATTCTCCCAGCACTTTCTCGGCGATGCGCGGCGAAAGGCAGGGTTCGCCCTGCGCGACGGCGCGGATCGCCTTCAAAATTTCGTTCTCTTCGGCGTCCTTCAGGAGATAGGCCTGCGCGCCGGCGAGAAAGGCGTCGAAAACGAGTTCGTCGTTTTCGAACGTCGTCAGCGCGATCACATGCGTCTTCGGATTTTCGGCGACGATCGCCTGGGTGGCGGCGACGCCGTCCATGCGCGGCATCTTCATATCCATGAGCACCACGTCGGGCTGGAAGGCGCGCGCGGCCCTGACCGCCTGCTCGCCGTCCGCCGCCGTGGCGACGACATCCATGTCCGGCTCCAATGCGAGCAACGCGGCCACGGCCTGGCGGACCACCGCGTGATCCTCGGCGATGAGGAGCCGAATAGGCTTTTTCTCGCTCACGACATCTATTTCCTATAATATAGTCGAACATAAGGCGCCGGGGCGCAGCCGCAAAGATGAATGGCGGATGAATGGCTCCGCCACACGCGGTTCAGGCGCTGCGCGCGATCATCGCGCTTAAAGGGGCGGTCGGGCGTTGCGCGTGCGCCTTTCCCGTCAGGTCGATAAGGAGATCAGCATGTCCGGCAAGCCGCCGCTCGCCCTCGCCGCGCTTTTCGCCGCCGCCCTTCTCGCGACGCCCGCGCTTGGCGGCGAGCGAAAATATAACGGCGATCTCGATCCAGGCGACTCTCTGACCGATACCCCGCGCCAACGCGAGCGCGGAGGTCGCGAGGATGACGACTTCGACCCTGGGCCGGACGATTGGCGCGCCACCCGCTCTTCTCCTTATAGCGGCTCTTGGGAGGATCACGCCGACGCCTATTACGGTTATGGCGGCTGCCGCTTTATCGAGCGGCCGATCTTCGACCGCAACGGGGCGATCCTCGATTACCGCCGCTTCCGAATTTGCGATTAGGCGCGGAAACGCGCCGCCCCATCCGTCGCCGGCACCCCGCCCCTCTCGCGCGGCGACGGGCATAGAGCCTCCCGGAGCGATCCGGGAGGCTTCTTTTTGGATGGCGCGAGGTTAGATCGGCCTCAGGCCGAGCGCCTTGCCTTCCTTGGGGTCGCGCCGCCAGACGCCGCCGACGTCCTTGTCGAAATAGGCCTTATGGCCCTTGCGGGCGGTGAGCGCCAGCCGGCCTCGCTCGATGCTCCAGCCGATGGGATCGAAGATCACCACCCCATTGTCGCGGCAGGCGGGGGCGAGCTGCGCCTTGAAGCCGGCGCGTCCGCGCACGCGCGCGTCGAGCGTCAGCATGCAGCCCGTATCCTTGTCGGCGTCGCGCAGGATCGTATAGCGGCCCGAAATATTTTCCGCGGCGGGCGCAATCCCCATCTGCGCGATGAGACACGCCGCCGCCGCGAAAAGCCGGAGAGGCCGCGATTGAATACGCCGATCTGAAGCGCGCCAAAAGGAATTCGTCATTCGCCCAAGCTCCCGCCAAACGTAAGTCGATCCTAGATGCATTTGGGCGGAACCGCCCAACTGCAGATAACGTGATCGACTCCAAAAGTTTAGAGCGCGCTTTACGCGAAAAACCGGGTTCCACTTTTTCGCAGCGCGCTCTAGTTTGCCTTCTTCGCGCCCCTCGGCCAAGCCGACTCGCCAAGAGCCGCGTCAAATTGCGGCAGCCGAAGCTTTTGCCCGGCGCCCTTCCGCCCGTTAAGTGTAGGGCTCCGGCCGCGTCGCGGCGCCTTATTTAAAAGAGTTCGACGGATGGACGCCGTCTCCCTGAGCTTGGCGGAACGCTCGGCGCCAAGATACACGAGCTATCCCACCGCGCCGCATTTCTCAATGGCGATCGGCGATGAGGAGATGCGCGCCTGGCTCGCCGCGCTCGACGCCGGCGCTTCGCTCTCGCTCTATTTTCATGTGCCCTTCTGTCGGGAAATCTGCGCCTACTGCGGCTGCCATACCAAGGCGCTGCGCCAGGAAGCGCCGCTCGACGCCTATGCCGAAACGCTGATGCGCGAGATCGCGCTCATGGCGGACGCGACGCCGGCGCGGCGCGTGACGAGCGTGCATTGGGGCGGCGGCACGCCGGGCATCCTTGGCCCCGAGCGCTTTTCGAGGATCGTCGCTCGGCTGCGCGGCCATTTCGCGCTCGACGCCCAAACCGAACATGCGATCGAACTCGATCCGCGGTTGGTCGACGCGTCCCTTGTCGAGGCGCTCGCGGCCGCCGGCGTCAATCGCGCATCGCTCGGCGCGCAGGATTTCAATGCGCATGTGCAGGAGGCCGCTGGCCGCGTCCAGCCCTATGAGACCGTCGCAGGCGCCGTCGAAACGCTGCGCGCGGGCGGAATAGGGGCCATCAATCTCGATCTGATGTACGGCCTGCCGCGCCAGGGCGTCGAGGACGCCGCGCGCACCGCGTCGCTCGCGGCGGACCTCGCGCCGCGACGCCTCGCGGTCTTCGGCTATGCGCATGTGCCCTGGTTCAAGACGCATCAGAAGCTCATTGACGCGGCGGCGCTTCCCGGCGCCGGCGCGCGTCTCGCCCAGGCCGCCGCCATGCGCGAGACGCTGGCGGGCGCGGGCTTTGAAGCGATCGGCCTCGATCATTTCGCCCGAGCCGACGATCCGCTCGCCATCGCCGCGCGCGAAGGGCGGATGCGCCGCAATTTCCAGGGCTATACGATCGACGCGGCCGACGCTTTGCTGCCCTTCGGCGTCTCGTCGATCGGCCGTCTGCCGCAGGGCTACGCCGGCAACGCCGTCGATCTCGCCTCCTGGCGACGGGCGATTGAAGTCGGGCGCTTCGCTGTGACGCGCGGCCTCGCCTTAACGCGCGAAGATCTGGCGCGGGGCGAAATCATCGAGCGACTGATGTGCGCTTTCGCCGTCGATTACGCCGCCGTGGCGGCGCGGCACGGCTTCGCCGCCGACGCTTTCGACGCCGCGCAGGCGCCGCTGGAAGCGCTCGCGGCGGAAGGCGTCGTCGAAACGGCGGGCCGATGCGTCACTATGACGCCGCGCGGAAAGCCTTTCGTGCGCCTTGCCGCGGCGGCCTTCGACGCCTATCACCAAGCTTCGCCCGCGCGCCATTCCGCGGCGGTTTGAGCGGCGGCGCACTCGATTTTCTTGAATTGACGCATTTTCCACGCCGAACCGGCTCCACTTCGGCGGAAAATGCTCTTGAAGGAGGCGTTGATGACGCCGCTCACCCTGTTTCTCGCCAAGCTCATCGGCGCCTATGCGCTCATCATGTCGGCCTGGATTCTCGCGCGCCGCGACGTGGCGGCGCAAATGATCGAGCGCGTGTCGAACGAACCTTCGGCGATCGCGCTCATCGGCATGGTGAGATTGGCGATCGGGCTCGCCATCGTGATCGGCCACGATTTATGGAGCGGCAGCCTCGCGATCCTCGTCACGCTTGTCGGCTGGGTCACGCTGGCGAGCGGATTGCTGACGCTGTTCCTGCCGCCGCAAATGGTGCGCGAGATTTTCGCGCGCATGCGCTTCGAGAAACGTTATCCTCTCTTCGCGCTTATTTCCTTCTCGCTGGGCGGCGCGCTGCTGATTGTCGGCTTCAGCGGATAAGTTCGACGCGCGTCGACGCCGCGCCTTCGCGCTTCCCTTGAAGGGAGGATGTGTAGATCCGTCCTTGTTCGCCGCCGCCGGCTCCGGCATCGTGGCGCCTTCGCGATTCGAACCCGCAGCCCATGCCCGTCTGGACGCCCGAACAGGATCAAGCGCTGACCGAAGTCGCGCGCTGGCTGGAGACGCCACGCGGGCCGCAGGTCTTCCGCCTCTTCGGCTACGCCGGCACGGGGAAATCGACGCTCGCGCGCCATCTTGCGGAACATGTCGACGGCGATGTCGCCTTCGCGGCCTTCACCGGCAAGGCGGCGCTGGTCATGCGCTCCAAGGGCTGCAAAGACGCGCGCACCATCCACAGCCTCATCTATCGCGCGACCGATTCCGAGACCGAGGAGCCATCCTTCGTCCTGAATGAGGAGAGCGACGCGGCGCGCGCCAAGCTCATCGTCATCGACGAATGCTCCATGGTGGACGAGGAGCTTGGGCGCGATCTTCTCTCCTTCGGCAAGAAGGTGCTGGTGCTCGGCGATCCGGCGCAATTGCCGCCGGTGAAGGGCGGCGGCTTTTTCACGGAGGCCGAGCCCGACGTGATGCTCAAGGACGTGCATCGGCAGGCGGCGGATAATCCGATCATCCGGCTCTCCATGGCCATTCGCGCCGGCGAAGCGATCGAGAAAGGCGTCTTTGGCGACACGCGCATCGTTGCGCGCGAGGCGCTCGACCCGACGCTCGTCACCGGCGCCGACCAGGTGCTTGTCGGGCTCAACAAGACGCGGCGCGCCTATAATGGCCGGCTGCGGCAGTTGCGCGGCTTTACCGGCGAACTGCCGCAATCGGGAGAGAAGCTCGTCTGCCTGCGCAACAATCGCAAGAAGGGCTTGCTCAACGGCGCGCTGTTTACGGTCAAAAGCGCCGGCGCGCTGCGGCGCGGCAAGGTGCGCATGCTAGTCACGCCGGAGGAGGGGGAGGCGGGCAAGTTCCAGCGCGTCGCCGTCATTCCGCAATTCTTCGGCGCCGAGAGCGATATCCCTTATGCGCTGCGCAAGGATTCGGACGAATTCGATTTCGGCTATGCGCTGACGGTGCATAAGGCGCAGGGCTCGCAATGGGACGATGTGACGCTCTTCGACGAATCCTTCGCCTTTCGCGAGCATCGCGCGCGCTGGCTTTACACCGGCGTCACGCGCGCCGCGAAGAGACTGACGCTGGTGACGTAACGTCCTCTGCCGTTGATCCGTTTCGATGTCGTTTCCGACGCTTCGCGATCGCGAATGACGCCTTACGCAAACCGCTCAACCCGATCGAATGTCACTTGCCCCAGGCGTCGATGGCCTCGGAGAAAATGCGTTCGCCCGACGGTCCCTTCTCCATATTGATCGTCGCGGCGCGTCCGTCGTTGAGCTGCAAGGGAAGATCCATGGCGGCGAGCGTGCGCAGCAGCGTGACGTTGCGCGCCTCGCGGTCGCCGCGCATCAGACCGATGAGGAAGTTATTGTCGGTGATCGGCACGGGAATGCCCGCGACCTGCTCGCCTGACTGCGCATCGGCGCGGCGCATCTGAATGGGTCCGATCGCCTTGACGCCGCCGAGCGGACTATCGGCCGCCGGCATGAAGGAGACGTTGATCGTATGCGAGGCGGAGAGCGTCGCATCCGTATTCTTGCGGAACAGCAGCGTCATCTTCAGCTTCGCGTCCGGCACGTCGACGTCGGCTCTGACCGCCGAGCCGACAGGCTCCCCGGGGCCGCCGACATTCTCGAGCCGCCAGACGACCGCGGCATTATAAATCTTGTCGACCTTGGTCGGTTCGCTGAGCGAGCCGACCCACATTTCCGCCTTTTGAGCGACTGGCGCAACGGGGCCGCGCTGGCTCGCGACCGGCCCCTTGGCGGAGGTCTCGCCATCGCCGCCGACGCGATCATTGATCTTGCCGGAGGCCGACCCCTCCGTCGCGGCGTCATCCGGCTTCAGTTTGGCGAGGTCTTCGGGCTGTTCGCGCAGTTGGAAGGCCAGAAAGCCGACGATGGCGACGAGCGCCACGACCACGCCCACAATGGAGAAGATGAGGCGTTTCGAACGCCGCGGGGCAGGGGCGGGCGGCAAGGGCGCCGCGGGGCGCTGCGGTTCGCGCGGCGGCGCCGCTTCTCGTTCGTTGAGCGCGGCGGCGTCTTGCGCCTCGCGCCGCGCAAAGGGCGCTTCGCGCGGCTTTGACGGCGGCGCCTCGGCTGGCTTTACGGCTTCCCGCGCACGCGCCGGTTCGGCCGCGGGCGTCGTCGCCGGCTGCGTCCCTTTCCCGGAGAGCTCCTGTTCGATGCGGGCGATGGCCTCCTCGAGCGCGCGCCCTTCCGCGACAATGTCGGCGTCGGCGACAGGCGGCTGAATGCCGCGCAACTGATTGAACAGCGCCTTGCGCGCGCGCTCATAGACCGTCTGCCGAGCGTCTGGCGTCGACTGTGGAAGAGCGGCGACCGCCCGGGCGATCAATGAGTGGTAGTCTGCCATGGTCGGTTAAGAGCATTTCCGGCTGGGAGCGTCAATCCTGACGCCCTTTGCGATTGCAGGAGATTCAGGGGATTTCGAGGCGCCTACGCCCCATTCGACACTGTCTCATACGCGCGCCTTGAAAAGGTCTTGAAAGGAACCGCGGAGGATCGGGGATCGCGCCGCGTCCATTAATTTGGAGCGATTTCCTATCAATCGGACGATTTCGTCCGATCGGAAAGCGGGCGGGACGCCGGACGTGCGTCGAGGCGCTCGGGCGCCGCCGGCGCGGCGATCAGCCAATAGACCGCGCCCGTGACCGCGCCAGTAAGAAAGAACAACAGGGCGATGCGGCTTTCGAGCGGATTTGCCTCCCTTGTAGGCTCGAGCCCTTTCGCCGCGCGGGCGATCCAGGGCGAGGCGCCGGCGAGCGTCGCGCTGACGCCCGAATACCAAACGAGCGTCCGCGCGCCGGCGATTTCGCCGATCAACGCCGCGACGGCGAGCGGCGCGACGCAGGTCGCGACGACGATCGCCCAAAGCACGAAGCCGAAAGCCGCGAAAGGGGTCTCGGAATCGCCTTCGCGCAGTCCCTCGTCGATGAAGGCGAAAACGCCCGCGATCGCCGCCTCGAACCCGAGTTCGCGCGTCGCCGGATCGAACAGCGCCGAGACGAAGAGAAAGATCGCGCCGACGCCGATGGCGACGACGAAGCCGAAAGCCATGACGATGAGGCGACGAATCATCGATGCGATCTCGACGGGAGGGCGCTGGCCTTACGGCTCCAGCACCGAATCCCAGTAGAGATAGTCCATCCAGCTCTCATGGAGATAGTTCGGCGGAAACCGTCGCCCGTTGCGATGCAGATCGGCGATGCTCGGCTGATAGGGCGCCTGCGCCGGCGTCATATGCGCTTCATTTGGAAGGCGGTCGCCCTTGCGCAGATTGCAGGCGGAGCAGGCGGCGACGACATTCTCCCAGGTCGTCGCCCCGCCCTTGGAGCGGGGGATGACGTGATCGAAGGTCAGTTCGTCATGCTCGCCGCAATATTGGCAGGTGAAGCGGTCGCGCAGGAACACGTTGAATCGCGTGAACGCCGGCTGCCGCGTCGGCCGCACATATTCCTTGAGCGACACGACCGAGGGCAGCCGCATCTCGAAGCTCGGGCTTTTGACCGTCTTGTCGTATTCCGAGACGATGTTGACCCGGTCCAGAAACACCGCCTTGATCGCGTCCTGCCAGCCCCATAGCGAGAGCGGATAGTAGCTGAGGGGCCGGTAATCGGCGTTGAGGACGAGCGCGGGACAGGCCTGCGGCGACACGGTCTGTTGACGGAAGTGAGCGGTCACCCTTTGCCTGCCTCTCGGATTGAGAAGGGCCTTTCGGACCGCGCCAAGGTCCAGGCCTTTTGCGTCGGCGCATAGTTTACAGGGAGGACGACAGAGTTGTGAAGGCGCCGCGAAAAGTTCCGCATGGCGCCGCAGCGCCGACGCCTCAAAGTTAAAAAATTGTTTAGAGAGCGTAGGTTAACGAATAGATTGCCAATTATTCGTGAAATATATCATGATTAGCTTGGTTTATTGGAAATAGACGCCATTTTAATAAACTCGTCAATTGTATTCCATCAACGAAAAAAAGTATTAAAAATGTCGGCTGGCGTCGCCTGCGACGCTTTTATTTGGCGCTTGGCGCGGGGGCGCGCGTCTTGCGCGCCGGGTTACGCCGAATCCGCCCTGTCGGCGCGCCGCATCGCGGCGGCCGCCGTCACAAGCGCGGCGAGGAGCAGCAGGGCCGAGACGAAATAGCCGGCGCCCGGGAAAAAACCGACGGCGATGGAGCCCGCGAGAATCTGGGTGAAGAAGAGCGGGCCGATCATTCCCGAGACGCCGCGCAGGCTTCCCAGCGCGCCCTGCAGGCGGCCCTGTTCCGAAGCGCTCGCGAAGCGCGTGGCGACGCCTTGAAAAGAGGGATTGGCCATGCCCCAGAGCGCGATGAGCGGCGGCGCCGCCATGAAGATCGCGCCGCTTGGGGCGAAGGCGTAGACCGCGAAGCCGGCGGCGCCGCAGACGAGCGCGACGGCGAGCGTCGTTTTCTCGCCGAGCCGCGTCACGGCCGGCCGCACCAGCGCGCCGGACACGACGGTCTGCGATACGCCGACGATGGTCAGCGCCCAGCCGGTCGTCGCGGCGTCCCAATGATAGCGATATTGGGTATAGAGCACGAAAAGCGCCGGCAGCGACTCATGCGCCAGAAAGGACAGAAATATGGCGCCGGCGATCAGCGCCAGGGCGCGCTTGCGCCATAGAAAATCCAGCGAGCCGAGCACATTGGCGCTCCGCCACCGAATCGTGGGCGTTCGTTTCTCGGGCGGAAGCGATTCCGGCAGGATGAAGTAGCCATAGAGCGCATTGGCGAGACTGAGCGCCGCCGCCGCCCAGAAGGGCAGGCGCAAGCCATATTCGCCCAGCACGCCGCCGATCGCGGGGCCGAGGATGAAGCCGACGCCGAAAGCGGCGCCGATCAGCCCGAACTGGCCCGCGCGCTTCTCGGGCGGCGTGATGTCGGTGACATAGGCGTTGGCGGTCGAGAGGCTCGCCGCGGTGATTCCGGATATCAGCCGGCCGATGAAGAGAAAGGCGAGCGAGGGCGCGAGCGCCATGAAGATGTAATCGAGCCCGAGCCCTAGATTCGACAGGAGCACGACCGGGCGGCGGCCATAGCGGTCGGACAGCGCGCCAAGAACCGGCTGAAACAGAAACTGCATCAGCGCCCAGGCGAAACCGAAAACGCCGGTCGCCCCGGCGGCCGCGCGCAGATCGCCGCCTTCGAATTCGGCGATGAGCATGGGCAGCACCGGGATCATGACGCCCAGCGCCAGCATGTCCAGCGCAATGGTGATGAGAATGAAGACGAACGCCGCTTTGCGGGGCCGCTTCGGCGCAAACGTCATATGGGGCCTTCACGAGGGCGGGATGAATTCCGATAGCAGCGAATCTAGCCGGCAAGCAAGGCGCGCCGCGCCCTTTCGGAGAGGCGAATAAATTCATCCAAACATATAAGAAACAATTTGTCTGTGGCTTGAAAGCCACAAAAAACAAGGGAAAGCGGCGAGGATTGTTGCAAGAGAGCCACAGCTCCGCCGTCGCAGAATGTCACATTGAGTCCAGACCCCCAATTGTCACGGCTCCGTCATGTCCGGCCGGCTTTTCTCCCGCATCACCAATTAGCAGGGGTAAGCCAAATGAAACTCGGAGTTGGACAATACGCGCTCGCCATCGCGGCGTTCGGCCTCTATGCGATGGCCGAGGCCGCTCCGGCGAAGGCCGATACGGCCTCTGAAATCCGCGCGCTGAAGGCGCGGCTTTCGAAGCTCGAAGCCGACGAAGCTCAGGCGAAAAGAGAAGCGAAAGCTGCGGCGCAACATGTGGCCTCGGCCCATGCGGCGCCGGCCGGATCGCCGCCTCCGCCCCAGCACTGGTACGAGCGGCTCAGCCTGCGCGGCTATACGCAGATGCGCTATAACGACATTCTCAACGGCGGGCCGTTCTATAACGACATCAGCACCGTGGGCGACAAATCGGTGGGACCGCGCCAGAACTTCTTCCTCCGCCGCGCCCGAATGATCCTGAGCGGCGACGTTTCC
Organism: Methylocystis borbori; assembly: GCF_036576025.1. Lineage (NCBI taxonomy): Bacteria > Pseudomonadati > Pseudomonadota > Alphaproteobacteria > Hyphomicrobiales > Methylocystaceae > Methylocystis > Methylocystis borbori. The sequence goes on from NZ_JAZHYN010000019.1 coordinate 28,886, forward strand.
GAACACCTCTATCTCTACTTCCAGAACGACTTCGCGAGCTCGCCGTCGGGCACGTTCTCGAACTCGCCGGGCGCCGCCGTCTATTCAAACTTCGCGCAACAGTCGGTCTATTATTATTATAATCCGGGCGTTCTTTTCCCCTATCCGGGCTATAATCAGGTCGGCAACTACAGCTCCGCGCCCGGCAATTTCGGCCAGATCCGCGACCTTTACGCGGACATCTACTTCGACAAGGACAAGGAGTTCCGCGTCCGCGCCGGCCAGTCGAAAATCCCGTACTCCTTCGAAAACCTGCAGTCGTCGCAAAACCGTCTTGCGCTCGACCGCGCCGACGCCGTCAACAGCTGCTGCAAGGACGAACGCGACATCGGCCTGTTCTTCTACTACACGCCGAAACATCTGCGTCCGATCTTCCGTGACCTCGTTAAGAACAATCTGAAAGGCTCCGGCGATTACGGCATGTTCGCCTTCGGCGTCTATAACGGCCAGGGCGCCAACCGCATCGAACTCAACAAGGGCACGCATCTCGTCGCGCGCTTCACCTATCCTTACGTCTTCGAGAACGGCCAGATCGTCGAAGGCAGCGTCGCGGGCTATACGGGCCGCTTCGTGCCCTATACGACGGGCATCCGGCCGTCTCTTGGCGGGGGCACGAATTGGGCGGGCTTCATTCCGCTCAACATTCCCTACTCGGGCATCGGCTCGGGCTTCACGCCCTATGTCGCCGGGTCGGGATGGAACAATCTTGGCAATTACCAGCTCGCTCAATATGGCGCGACGAACGGCTGGGGACCGGTGGTCGCCAATGGCGCCGGCGTCCAAGACTCGCGCGTCGTCGTCAACGGCGTGATCTATCCGCAGCCCTTCGGTCTGCGCGCTGAATGGAACTGGGGCGTCGGCCCGCAACTCAATGCGACGCAGACGGCGATCGAAGTCAAGCGGTTGACCGGCGGCTATGTCGAAGCGACCTATAAATATGAGGATAAGGAGTTCGGCACGGGCACCTATTTCCCCTTCGTGAAGTGGCAGTATTACAATGGCGGCTCGAAGTTCGATAACAACGCGCCGATGATGCGCATCAACGAATGGGAGGCGGGCATCGAATATCAGCCTCTGCCGGAGCTTGAATTTACGGTGAACTATTCGAAGATGGACCGCACGAACACTCAGGCTGCGCCTTACCGTCAGTTCCAGGCCAATCTGGTTCGCATGCAGTTGCAGTGGAACTACTGATCCTTCGTCGGAAGGCTCGCTGACATCGAACGCTCCCGGCGCCGCCGGGGGCGTTTCCTGCTTTGGAGCTTAAATTTTGTTTCGCCGTGGAAAAGAGGGACGATGTTTGTAAAAGACGCTTTCCCAAGCGTTTTCGGAACGCTCTGGGACAGAAGGCCGGCGACGCGCGTTTTGGCGGCTCTTCTTTGCGCCTGCGCCATGACCGCGGCGCGCGCCGGCGAATATGAAGACGCCGCCGCCGCCGCGCGGCGCGGCGATTTCGCGGCCGCTTTCAAGCAGCTTAAACCGCTCGCCGATAAGGGCGACGCGCGGGCGCAGGCCGATCTCGGGGTGATGTATTTTGCCGGGAAAGGGGTCGCCGCCGACCCCAAGGAAGCGCTGAAATGGACGCGGCGCGCCGCCGAGCAGGGCAGCCCCTCGGCCCAGTTCAATCTCGGCTCCATCTATCTCGAAGGGCAAATCGTCCTGAGAGACGCCAAGGAGGCGATGAAGTGGAATCTCCTGGCCGCCGGTCAGGGCCTCGCCGCCGCGCAAGTGAATATCGCCAGCATGTATTATGATGGCGACGGCGTCGCCCAGGATTACAAGGAAGCGGTCAGATGGCTGCGGCTCGCGGCCGAGCAGGGCGATCCGGAGGCGCAGCTCAATCTCGGCAACATGTATGTCGCGGGGCAGGGCGTCGAGCGCGACTTGCTGCGCGGATATATGTGGACGCGAATCGCGAGCGATTCCTTGTCCATGAGCGACGCCGACAAGAAGTCGCTGCGCGACCTGTCGGCGAAGACCCTGTCGCCGGAGGAGCTCGCCAAGGGGCAGGCGATGGCCGCCAAGTGCCAGGAGTCGAAATTCAAGAATTGCGATTGACGCAGGCGCATGCCTGACGCGGGGAGCGCTCCAGAGACGCTGGAGCGCTCCCTTTATTTTGCGCCTCATTCGACATTAATTCTTTCCGCCCGATCTCTCGCTCTCGGGAGCGCCCGCAGATTTCCACTCTGCGAGAGGCTGATCGACGAGGGTTGTTGCAGCCCCGTTCAGCCAAGTCCGCCACCACGCCCCTCTGGCGATAAGCATTGCGCCCGTTAGGCGGCCATGGACGGCGGGCTCGATCCACGGTCGGCAGGTGAGAAGCCTGCTACTGTTTCGGTTTCCTTCGCCAAAACGCCTTTCCTGCGCTCCCCGAACGCCTTGCGGGCGTGAAGGGAAGAGCGGGCCGTCGCGCCGCTATGCTTGACGCGAGTCCGCTTCCGTCACGGCCGACAATTGCACGCTTATGTTGCCGTAGCATTTCTCAAGAGCATAGTTTATTTCTTGAATATTTTCGAATAGTATATATTTCGTGATATCATTTCCAGTACGTTTCATATCAAAGGTTATTTCGTGACATATATCGCGTTGACACAAAACATATAACAATGAGCGCCTATCGTTCCTACCGGATGAGTCTCATGTTGGATATATAGTACATATGTACGTACATTTTTAAACGTTAGCGTCGATAACCCGTAAAATATGCGAATCATGCGAACGCGAGTACGTACGTCACAATTCAGTATGAGTAGAAACTGTGCCAAATAGGCAACATGCCGGCCTAATATAGGATGTATGACTTACATTGATTGCTTCAAAGCTTAGATTGTCACGCATCTGTCATTCGCCGAAGGTCTAAGTCGCGCTGTCTTCAACAGACAAAACCATGGCGCGAGGCTGACATGAGAATATCGACGAAGAAACAGGCACTTGCCGGGGTGGCGCTGGGCGTTCTGCTTTCGGCGACCGGCGCGAAGGCGGCTGGAGACGGCAGCGCTATCGAGGCGCGGCTACGGGCTTTGGAAGCCGAGATTCACAAGCTGAAGCAGGAAGCGCGGGAGGTGAAATCGCAAGCGCAGCGCGCGACCAATGTCGCCAACGCGGCCGTTGCGAAAGGCCCGCCCGGCCCGCCCCCGCCGCCGCCCGTCTTCGTCAGCTTGAAGAGCGGCCTTCTCATCGAGACGGAAGACAAGGCCTTCGCCTTCAAGATCGGCGGCCGCCTCTTCGTCGACGGAGGCGGCACCGCCGGCTCTCCGGGCAATGGCTGGCAGGGCAATGTTGGTTTTGGCCAGGCGCGCCTCGAGGTCGAAGGCAGGGCGAAGCCTTGGTTTTATAAGATCCAGTATGATTTCGCGAATTCCACAACGCAGCTGTGGAATACAAATCTGCCCAACGCGAACACGCTCACGGGTCTCCAGTTCTGGTCAAGAAACTACGTCACCGACCGCAACTTCCTTTGGGGCGGATTCCGCGATGCATATCTTGGTCTGCAAGACCCGCGTTTGTCTCATCCGCTGCTCGCCGAGCCGGTCTATTTCAAGATCGGCAGCCAGTACGAGTCGTTCAGCTTGGAGGCGTTGGCGTCCTCGAAATATCGCGACACCATCGAGCGGCCGCTTGCGGTCGACGCCATCGCGCCCTTCCGTCATATTGGCGTGGCGGCCGGCATGATCGGCAAAGACAATTGGACCGCTCACTTCGGCCTTTACTCGCTGAGCTTCCAGGATCTCAACACGCGTCCGGTTAATACGTCGTCAGGAAATGTGGGCGTTTTGGTGCCTGCCTATAATGGCTACGGGGTGAAAAACGCCAATTGGTATCAACCCTGGGGAGGCGGCGCCTATTGGGAGACCACCGGCCGCGTAACCTGGGCGCCCATCTTGGACGAGCACCAACTTGTGCATATTGGCGTCGCCGGAAGCTACCATCAGCCGAATAATTCGACGGCCTACAACGACGATCGTAACTCGGCCCCGGGAAATCGCCTCGGGTCGGAAGCCAATATCCTCGGCACGACCTTCCTCGGCACGACCGATCTTTCGTGCGGTCGTTTCCCTCAGCCGGCCGCCTTCGTGACGCCTGCGGTGACCTTCAACCAGTATAACGCCGCAGGCAACTGTATAAAGGATATCGAAAAGATCGATCTTGAGGCCGCATTGTCCTACGAAAACTACTTCGTCCAGGGCGAGTGGCTCATGGCGAACTATAACCGTAACACGTCCGGCGCTCAGCAGTTTGCGCTGGCCCAACTGGGTCAGTTGGGCACTGGCTCGCCCACTCAGGGGCTGTTTATCTCCCCCGGCAATTCCAATTACGTGGCCAGCGGCGGCTATGTGCAAGGCGAGTGGTGGATCACGGGCGAAGAGAAAGCTCAATCCTACGATATGAAAGACAAGAACGGCGTCACGTTTGGCCAGCTGAAGATCAAGGATCCCTTCTCCAAGGGAGGCTGGGGCGCTTGGGGTCTGGTCGGACGCTGGAGCGTTCTTAATCTGAACAACGGGCCCTACCAGGGAGCGTCCCTCTACAACAACCTGGCGGTCGCCAATAACGCTTTCGGTTTGTTCGGGGCCCTCCCGGGAACGCCCGCCCAGATCGCCAATGCGACTCTCCTGCAAAACGTCATCGCGAATTCCGGCGTCTATGGCGGCTACCAACAAAATGTTACGGGTGGCATCAACTGGTACCCGGATAATGGCTTCGCCTTCCAGTTCAACGCGACTCATGTGATGTCTCTGAAATCGCCGTTGAACTGGAACAATCAGTCTTCCTACGAGAGTGGCTCCCACCCGACGTTCCTGGAAATGCGGGCGAAGGTCTACTTCTAGTCCTTGCGTCTCGAAAATTTTCTGCGCCCCCTCTGGGGGGCGCAGAAGCATTTTTGCGGCATTGGAAGATGTCGCGCGATGCGGCCGCCGCATCGTCTCAACGCCGAGCGTTACAGGCGATATAGCGCGCGTCGCGGATATGCGCGGCGGACATCAGGGCGCGAGCAGGCGCCCCGCGGCGAAAATCAACAGACCCGGTCCCAGTCCCAGTCGCGGTCATTATAGACGTAGCAAGGGTCTCCGCCGTAAGTCCGATAGCCGTCGCTCCAATAACCATAGGTGGCGCCCAGCACTGCGGAGGCGAACGCTTCGGCGGGAGCGGCCGCGACTCCGTTGTAGCCGCGATAGGCTTTTCCGCTGGAGCCTCGGCGATAACCTTCCTCATAGCCGGCGTGATATCCGACATCGTAGCTGCGGTGGTAGCCGACGCCATAGCGGCCATGAGAGCCGGCGATCGCTTCTGTCGCAGGCATGGGCAGAGCTGCAGCGATCGCGGCGGACAAACAAATTTGGCGGAGCATCGCTTCCCTCCGAATTGACCTGGAAAGGCTGTGTCGCGGGGATCGCCAGCTGATCAGCCGGTAGATCGAAAGAGTGAGCCGGTTTTCCCATTTTAGCAAGAACGAAACGCCGTAGCGCGGCGCCGATCGTTAAACCCCCAGCGTGAGATGGAGCTTGCCGGGCCGAATGCTCGGCGGGCTTTTCCATTGGCCTTTGCGGATGCTATTGTCGGCCGTATGAGTTCGCCGCGAGGAGGCGCTTGAAGCTCGCCCATGAAGTCGTTTATCTCGACGCTGGGCGGCTGGGCGCGACGCCCGTTCCCCCGGCGATATGGTTTGAGAACGCGCATGAACCGTTATGAACGCCAACCGCAGCCGGCCGACGAGGCCGTCGTCGAATATCTCGACGGCGAATATCGCGTGCGCAAGCCTGGCGCCTATGTGCGCTGCGCGGTGACGGGGGAGCCGATTCCGCTCGAGGATTTGCGCTACTGGAACGTCGATCTGCAGGAGCCCTACAGCGGCCCGCACGCCAAGCTGATGCGCCTCGGGATCAAGAAGCCCGATTGAGCCGCGCAAGCGCCGCGTCGAGGGCGCCGACATCGTCGAACGCCAGCGTTACGGGAAGCGTCGAGGCGCCGAGCGTCGCCATCCGCGCGCCGATGCGCGCTGCGTCCTTCTCCGTCGTTACGAGATGCGCGCCGAATTTTTGCCGAAGCGCGGAAAGCGCGGCGTAATCATTGTCCGTGAAGCGATGATGATCCCCGAAAGGAGCGCGCGCGACGATCTCGGCGCCGCATGCCTCAACCGTGCGAAAGAATTTCTCGGGCCGCGCAACGCCGGCGAAAGCGACGACTCGCGCATCTTTGAGCGCCTTCGCCGCCTCGGGCTCGGCGACGAGCCGCGCGCGCGCATAAGGCTTATGCGCCCCCTCCGCGATCGCCGTCCCCCGCGCGCCGTCGCCGATGACGACAAGCATGTCCGCCGCCGTGAACTGGGCGTCGAGCGGCGCGCGCAAAGGCCCCGCCGGTAGGCAGCGGCCATTGCCCGCGCCATAGTCGGCGTCGATCGCGAGGAGCGCGAGATCGGCGGCGACGCGCCTGCTGTGAAAGCCGTCGTCGAGAATAAGGCAGGTCGCGCCGCGCCTTTGCGCCAGCGCCGCGCTCGCGAGACGATCCGCCCCGACGATCGTGAGCGCCGCGCGCGCGAGCAGCAGCGCTTCGTCGCCGACGTCGGCGGCCTGATGACGGTTCAAATCGACGGCGATCGGCTGCGCCGTCTCGCGCTTGCGCCCGAAGCCGCGGGTGAGAAGCGCCGGCTTTTCGCCCCTCGCGGCCAGAAGCCGCGCGAGCGCGAGGACGAGCGGCGTCTTGCCGTCGCCGCCCGTCGTCAGGCCGCCGACGACGATCGCTAGAAGGGGCGCGCGCGGCGCCTCGCGCGACAGGCGCTCGCCGGCGAAGCGCCCATAGATGGCGCCGAGCGGAGAGAGAAGGCGCGACAATGCGCAGTCGTCCCGCCAGAACGCGGGCGCGCGCATTTTAGAAAGCGCCGGCGCGGGCCGCGCTCATTGCTGGGCGATCGCCAATTGCGCGAGATAGGGCTCGACCGCGTTCATGACGCCGCGCGAGGCGCCGCCGAGCTTTTCGACCGTCTCCGCGCCGGCGCGGCCCATCTTGCGCATGCGCGCGGGCTGGGACAGCAGATAATGCGCCGCGCGCGCGAGCGAGGCGGCGTCGGCGACGCGCGCGGCGGCCTTGGCGGCGGCGAGTTCCCCATAAACTTCCGCGAAATTCTCGACATGCGGCCCGTAAAGAATGGCGCAGCCGAGTTTCGCCGGCTCGATCGGATTTTGCCCGCCGCCGGGGAGCAGCGATTTGCCCATCAGCACGACGCCGACGCTGCGGAAAATGAGGCCGAGTTCGCCGACGCTGTCGGCGACATAGATTTGCGTGTCGCGGCTGGGCTCGCCGTCGCGCGAGCGCAGCGCCGCGCGAAGCCCCCGGGCGCGCGCCGCCTCGACGATTTCTGCGCCGCGCTCGCAATGGCGCGGCGCGATGACGGTAAGGAGCGAAGGCGTCTGCGCGGCGAGTTCGACATGCGCGGCGAGCGCGATCTCTTCCTCGCCCGGATGGGTCGAGACCGCCGCCCAGGCCGGCCGCGCCCCGACCGCGCCGTTGAACTCCGCGAGCCGCGCCGAATCGGCGGGCGGCGGCGGCACGTCGAATTTGAGATTGCCGGCGATGCGCACGCAGCGCGCCCCGAGCGCGAGGAAGCGCGCGGCGTTGTCGGCGTCCTGCGCGAGGCAGAGATCCACCGCGCCGAACACGGATTTCGCGGCGCCGGGCGCTCTGCTCCAGCGCTCCGCCGATTGGCGCGAGATGCGGGCGTTGGCGAGGACGAGCGGCGCGCCGCGGGCCTGCAGCGCGGCGACGACATTGGGCCATAGCTCCGACTCGGCGAAAACGGCGATGTCGGGACTCCAATGGTCGAGGAAGCGCTCGATGAATTTCGGCGCGTCGAGCGGCGCATATTGATGGAAGGCCCCGGCGGGCAGGCGCTCCGTCAGCACGCGCGCCGAAGCGACCGTGCCGCTCGTCACCAGCACTTCGAGGCCGCGCTGGACGAAGCGTTCGACGAGCGGCAGCAGCGAGATGCTTTCGCCAAGGCTCGCGCCATGCAGCCAGACGAGACGCCCGGGCGGGCGCGAGCGGTCGGAGAACCCCATGCGTTCGCTAAGCCGCGCGGGGTCTTCCTTGCCAAGGTTCGCGCGCCAGTTCAGCGCCGCGCCGGCGAAGGGCGTCGCCGCGATGGTGCCAAGCCGGTACAATTTCAGAAGCGGCATATCGTGATCAATATGTTCGCGCGTCCCTGGACGTCGGCGGGCGCCGTCTTTTCGCTCGCGATTGGGAGCGAAGCAACGACTCTATACTTCGCAAAACGGCCAAATTTAGGAAAGCCACTTTTGCCGTTCATCCACGCCTATAAGCTCTCGACGTCGGGATCGAGCAGCCGATGGAGATGGACGACGAAATAGCGCATATGGGCGTTGTCGACGGTCGAATGCGCCTTCGCCTTCCATGCCGCGAGCGCCGAGGCGTTGTCGGGATAGATGCCGACGATGTCGAGCTTTGCGGGATCGCGGAAGGTGACGCTGTCGAGCGTCTCCAATTCGCCGCCAAATACAAGATGCAGCAACTGTTTTTGGTTTTTCGCCTGTTTGGGGCGCGCCGTATCGGTCATCATTTTCCTTTCGAAACGTCTCGCGCCAGCGCGAGGCTTTCGTCGAAGAGCGACGTGGGCGCCGCGATCAGCATGTCGCGCGCGAGCGAGACGCGATTATAGGTCAGGGCGACCCCTTCCGGCTCGCTGAGTCTTGCGCCCGCTTCTGCGAGAAGAATATCCGCGGCGGCGATGTCCCAGTCGCGCGCATTGGGCCCCGCCACCACCACATCATGCCGGCCGGAGGCGATGTCGGCAAGCCGCAAGGCGAGGGAGGGCGTGCGCGGCGCCATGACGAAGCCCTGCGGCGACGCCGCAAGGCGCTCCTGCATGGCGCGCGGGGCGACGAACGAAGCGCCGGCGATTTCGGCGCGTTGCGGCGCGAAAAGGCGCGCCCCGTTAAGGAAGGCGCCGAGGCCCCGGCCGCCGACATAGGTCTCGCCGAGCGCCGGCGCGTGGATGACGCCGGCGACGGGGCGGCCTTTCGCCACAAGCGCGATGGAGACGGACCAACGGTCGTCGCCGCGCGTGAAGGCGTGCGTTCCGTCGATCGGATCGAGGACGATCAGCCGCTCGCGCGAGAGGCGCTCGGCGGTGTCGACGGTCTCTTCCGACAGCCAGGCGGCCTCCGGCGCGAGCCGGGCCATTTCGTCGTAGAGAAAGCGATCCACGGCGAAATCCGCCTCGGTGACCGGCGAGCCGCCGCCCTTGTAAGAGACCTTGGCGCTCGTCCGCTGGCCGGGACGGAAATAGGACATGGCGATGTCGCCGGCCCGCCGTGTGACGCTTTCGAGTTGCGGGAGAAAGGCGGCGAGTTCTTCTTGGCTGGGGCCCATCATGGAGAGCACTAGATCACGCCGCATTTTGGCGCAATCGCCCAAATGCGGATAACGTGATCGATTCAAAAAGTTTAGAGCGCGCCTTACGCGAAAAACCGGATGCCACTTTTTCGCTGCGCGCTCAATTGGAGACGTCCCGCGCCCGCAAGCGGGCGCACTGCGCGGAATAGATGCAATTTGATCGAATCCATTTTACGAAGCTTCACCCTCATCGCTGAAAGCGACCTAAAAAGCAATGGTTTACGTGTGATTCACCAGGCTTTTTAGCGTCTTCGCGCCGCGCCTGGGGCAGGATGCCTGCGACAAGACGTTCACGAGTTTTGAGGAGGGATCCATGGTCGAGGCCGGCAATGCGCGCAAGGTCCAGGAAAATGTCTTCATTCAGCCGGATTGGCGCGCCGACGGCGGCGCGCGGCGCATCCGCGTGACCCGCGACGGGGTGCTCATCGCGCGGCGCCTGTCGGGCGTCGCCATGAAGATCAGGGTGCCGCTCGACGCCTATCAGGGCGTCGCGCTCGACGTGCTCCCGGCCGAGGACGGCTCGCCCCTTTATCTTCTCTCGCTCGCCCATCGCGACTCCGATTTCGACATTCTGCTCTGCAAGACGCAGGACGGCGGCGCTGTCGCCGCCGACTGGAAATATTGGGCGTCCTGGCTCGGGCTGCCGCGCCTTTCGGCGGAAGAGGGCGTTTTGCGGCCGCTCGAGGCCGGCGCGCCCGTCGCGCGGCGGCGCGACGCCAATGTCTCGCAGCGCCGCCCGCGCTTTCTCGCGCGCCGCAAATGATGGGCGCAATCAGCCGAGACCGAGCACGTCCTTGGCGAAGCCTTCGCGGATCGCCTCTTCCTTCAGCTTGCGGCCGATGAAGACGAGCCGCGACTCGCGCTTCTCGCCTCCATGCCATTCGCGTTGCAGATCGCCGTCGAGAATCTGGTGAACCCCCTGAAAGACGAAGCGCCGCGGCTCGTCCTTGAAGGCGATGATGCCCTTGCTGCGCAGAATGTCGGGACCTTCGCGCTGAATGAGATCGTTCAGCCAGGGCACGAAGCGCTCGGGATCGACCTCGCCCTCGTGACGGATTGAGACCGAATGCATGTCGTCGTCGTGGAAATGCTTCACGCCCTGGACATGGTCGTGATGTTCGCCATGCCCGTCATGATGATGATCATGGTGGTCATGACCGCAATCCGGCCCGCATTCATGGTCGTGATGGCCATGGTCGTGATCATGATGGTCATGATCGTGCTCGTCCGCTTCGAGAAAGGCGGGTTCGAGCGTCAGAATGCGGTCGAGATCGAAGGCGTTGCGCTCCAGCACTTCCTTTAGCGGCACGTGGGATTTTACGGCATGGTGCAGCGCGGCGTATGGGTTGATGGCGCGGATGCGGCCTTCGACCTCCGCGAGCTCCTCATCCGAGACGAGATCGATCTTGTTCAGCACGATGACGTCGGCGAAGGCGATCTGGCTTTTTGCCTCGGGCGCGTCCTTGAGGCGCTCGCCTAGCCATTTGGCGTCGGCGACCGTCACCACCGCGTCGAGCCGCGCGGCGTCCTTCACATCCGCGTCCATGAAGAAGGTCTGCGCGACGGGCGCCGGATTGGCGAGGCCGGTCGTCTCGACGACGATCGCGTCGAATTTGCCGCGCCGGCGCATCAGCCCTTCGAAGATGCGGATCAGATCGCCGCGCACGGTGCAGCAGATGCAGCCATTGTTCATCTCGAAGACTTCCTCGTCGGCGCCGACGACGAGATCATTGTCGATGCCGATCTCGCCGAATTCGTTGACGATCACGGCGTAGCGTCGGCCATGCTCTTCGGTGAGGATGCGATTGAGAAGCGTCGTCTTGCCGGCGCCGAGATAGCCGGTGATGACGGTGACGGGGATTTTGTCGGTCATTTTTTCTCCTGCGGAGAAGCCAGTCGGCGTTAGGCGGTCGGAGAATTCGCGCCTCCGCCGACCGCCAATCGCCTAATGCCGCTTAGGGTGCCAGGGCTTTGGCCAATTCTCTAGCATTATGGCGCATCATGTCGATATAGGTCGCGCCGTCGCCTTTCGCATCGGAGAGCGCGTCGGAATAAAGCTCGCCGCCGACGCGCGCGCCGGTTTCCGCCGCGATGCGCTTGGCGAGCCGCGGGTCCGCGATGTTTTCGAGAAAGACCGCCGACACTTCGTTCTGCTTCACCGAGCGGATGATTTTCGCGAGGTCGCGCGCGCTGACGTCGGCTTCGGTCGAAAGCCCTTGCGGCGCGATGAATTCGACGCCGTAGCGCTGGGCGAAATAGCCGAAGGCGTCATGCGTCGAGACGACGCGGCGCCGTTCCTTGGGAATATTCGAAAAAGTCTTCACGATCTCGGCGTCAAGCGCGTCGAGCTTAGAAAGATAGGCGGCGGCGTTGGCCTCATAGGTCTCCGCGCCTTGCGCGTCGACAGCCTTGAGCGCGTCGCGAATGGCGCTGATATAGATTTTGGCGTTCCCCACGTCCTGCCAGGCGTGGGGATCGGCGCCTTCCTCGCCCGCGCGAGCCGCGACGCCCTTGCCGAGCGTGACGACCGTTCCCTTGCCCTTCGCGGCGGCGATCAGGCGCTCGATCCACCCTTCAAAACCCAGCCCATTGACGAAGATGAGCCGCGCCTGCGCGATCTTGCGGCCGTCGGCGGGGCTCGGCTGATAGACATGGGCGTCGCCGTCGGGGCCGACGATGGTCGCGACCGATACGCGGTCGCCGCCGACCTCGCGCACGAAATCGCCGATGATCGAAAAGCTCGCGACGACGGGGATTTTTGGCGTTTCGGCGACCGCCGGCGCGACGAAAGCGGCGAGGGCGAGGGCGATGAGGCCGCGTCGAGAGAGCATGGGCGTCATCCTTCGAGATGCCGGCGCGGGCGCCTTAGGCGCAGCAATCCGCCGGCGGGGCCGAAAATCATCGAGGCGAAATAGGCGAGGCCCGCGGCGAGAACGATGGCGGGGCCGGTCGGCGTTGAGGTTTCGTTGGAAAAGATGAGGCCGAAGTAAGAGCATAGAACCCCGATCGCCGCGGCGAGCGGCAGGGCGGCGGCGAGCTCCCGCGTCCAGAGCCGCGCCGCGGCGGCGGGCAGCATGATGATTCCGACCGCCATCAGCGTGCCGAGCGCGTGAAAGCCCGCGACGAGATTGAGCACCACAAGCGCCAGGAAAAGGAAGGGCGTGAGTTCGCCGAGCCCGCTCACCTGACGCAGGAACAGCGGATCGAGCGTATCCATCACCAGCGCGCGGTAGAAGACCGCGAGCAGGACGAGCGTCAACGTCGTCACGCCGCCGAGCAGCAGCAGCGCCGCATCGTCGAGGCCGACGACCGAGCCGAACAGCACGTGCAGCAGATCGACATTGGAGCCGCGCAGCGACACGAGCGTCACGCCGAGCGCGAGCGAGACGAGATAGAAGGCGGCGAGCGACGCATCCTCGCGCAGCGGCGTGAAGCGCGAGACGGCGCCCGCCGCCAGCGCGACGATAAGGCCGGCGGCGAGGCCGCCGATCGTCATCGCCGGCAGGGAGAGGCCGGCGACGAGATAGCCGACGGCGGCGCCGGGCAGAATGGCGTGGGAAAGCGCGTCGCCCGCGAGCGACATGCGCCGCAAAATGAGAAAGACGCCGAGCGGCGCGCCCGAAAGCGCCAGCGCGAAGGAGCCGATGAGCGCGCGGCGCATGAATTCGTAATCGACGAAAGGCGCGACGAAAACCTCAATGAACATGGCGCGTCTCTTCGTCCCGAAGACATTCGCGCGCGCTTTCGTCGAAGGCCGCCGACATGGCGCGGGCGCGGGCGAGATTTGCCTTGCAAAGAGCGTCGCGCGTGTCGCCCCAGGCGATGCGCTCGCGGGCGAGCAGCAGAGTTTGTGGAAAGGCGCGGCGGGCGATGTCGAAGTCGTGCAGCACGGCGACGACCGTGCGCCCTTCCGCCCGCCAGCGCGAGATGAGCGCCAAGAGATCGTCGATCGTCGCCTCGTCGATCGCCCCGAAAGGCTCGTCGAGCAGGATGACGGACTGATCCTGAACGATGAGGCGCGCGAAAAGCGCGCGCTGCATCTGACCGCCGGACAGCGTGTCGAGCGCGCGCTCCTCGAAACCCGAGAGCCCGACTGTCTCGATCGCCTCGGCGACGCGGGCGCGTTCGGCGGCGTCGAGCCCGCCGAAAAGGCCGATGCGCGTCATGGCGCCCATGGCCACGAAATCGCGCAAATTGATCGGGAAGGCGCTGTCGATGTCGACGATCTGCGGCAGATAGGCGACGTTGCGGGGCGAGGCGCCGCCGCGCTCTATACTGCCGCCGAGCGGCGCCAGAAGGCCCGCGAGCGCCTTGAGCAGCGTGGATTTACCGGCGCCGTTGGGGCCGCAGACGGCGAGCCCCGCGCCCGGCGCGATTTCGCCCTCCAGATGATGGACAGCGGGGCGGCGGTCATATCCAAGCGTCAGATTGACGAGCCGGATGGGCGCCGGCGCCGGAGCGTTCAATGGAGCGCCCAATAGACGCCGGCCCAGAGCGCCGCGAGCGCGAGCGCGACGCCCGCGAGCCGCCCGCCGGCGGAAAGCCCGAGCATGGAGACGCCGTCCCTCCCTAGCGAGGCGGCTCCCGCGTTCTCGCTGCCGTTCAGCTCGATCGGGGCGTCCACGGCCTTGATCTCGTCATGCGTCGTCATATCGGTCATGCCCATTGTTATAATATAACGCTGGCGCTGGACAAGCATTCTCGTCCGCCGCCGCGTCGGCGCGCCAGCAAATCGCGGCGATGGGGCATGGACAGGCCGGGGCGACTCTGTTATCCCCTGCGGCACGGGTCAGGCGCTCCGTCAGCGCCCGCTGGCCTGTTCCCTATTTCGGCCGCCCTTGTCGCGAGTTTCTTGCACGGGCCGCCTCAGACACAGGATGGATTCGTGCAAGTTCTCGTTCGCGACAATAATGTCGATCAGGCCCTTAAAGCTCTGAAAAAGAAGATGCAGCGCGAGGGCATCTTCCGCGAAATGAAACTGCGCGGCCATTATGAAAAGCCTTCCGAAAAGCGGGCCCGCGAAAAGGCCGAGGCGGTCCGCCGCGCGCGCAAGCTCGCGCGCAAGAAGCTGCAGCGCGAGGGCCTGCTGCCGATGAAGGCCAAGCCGGTCGGCCGCTGAGTTCAAGGCCGTCTGTCGAATTCTCGCCGGATTGCGGGCGCTTTCTATACCGACGCGAGACAAACCAAGACGAGCTTTTGCGGCTGGGAGACCTTGAAGCATGGGCTTTCGCCTTGCGGCGACGCAGAGTCGCCCCCTTCCGATCCCTTCGCGAGAGACCCTGATTCGCGGCGCGGCGGCGCTGGCGATGCTGGCTTTGGCGGGATGCGAGACCGCGAGCGGAATTCGTCCGCCGGGACGCGGCATTGCCGAGATCGCCGACACCGATCCCAAGGCCGCCGCCGTCAATATCGATTCGCTCAGCGAAGTCATCCGCCGAAATCCTTCAAGCGCCGAGGCCTATAATACGCGCGGCGTCGCCTACGCCCGAGTCGGACGCTTTCAGGAAGCGGTGGGCGATTTCTCGCAGGCCGTGAAGATCGATCCCAATAACGCCGCGGCCTATACGAATCGCGCGCTCGCCTACCGGCAAATGGGCCAGAACGAGGCCGCCCGCGCCGATTTCGATCACGCCATCGAAGTCAACTCCAAACATGCGCCGGCCTATGTCGGCCGCGCCAATCTTCTGCGCGCGCAGGGCAATCTCGATCAGGCGCTCGCCGATCTCGACCAGGCGATCCGCCTCAATCCCGAGAGCGCGCAGGCGTTTCACGCGCGCGGGCTCATCCATCAGAAGCGCGGCGACGACGCGCGCGCAGTGACGGATTTCGACAACGCCATCGACCGCGATCCGTTCGCGGCCGCGCCTTATCAGGCGCGCGGCGAAAGCTTCATCGCGCTCGGCAAATACGACAAGGCGGTCGAGGACTTCAACGCCGCGCTCAACGTCGACAATAAGAGCGCGCTCGCCTGGGCTTGGCTCGGCCTCGCCTATGACAAGAGCGGCAATCGCGCCAAGGCGCAGGAGTCCTATCAGCGCGCGCTGCAGCTCGATCCGCAGCAGCCGGTCGCCAAGCAAGGCGCGCGCGGTTAACCCGCGCTGCACTCCGGCGGCATCGCCCCGATGCGGATAAGCCGATCAATATCGTCAGGAGCGTGATCTGAGTTGGCGCGCGTCAATGCCGACAAGCCGCCGCGCGACCGTCAATGCGCCGCTCTTGAGTGAACGCGCGTTGCGCTTCCCATCGGCGATTATCAGGTCTTACGGCCTTTTGCGGCCGCGCTGATCTTCCCGCCACTGGCGATAGGCCTGCACGGCGAAAGCGATGATGAGCACGATGGCGCAACCCGCGATCGACAGGCCAAGTTCGAGCGACTTGTGATCGGCGACATGCACATAGGCGGCAAGCGCCGAATCGCTCGCCGTCATGTCGCCCGCGACCCAACCGAGGACGCCGGCGCCGGCCCAGACGAGGATGGGAAATCGCTCCAGCGCCTTGAGCAGCGCGCCGGCCCCGAACATCACGATCGGCACGGATAAGACGAGACCGAAGACGATGAGTTGCGTCGAGCCGCGCGCCGCCGCTGCGATCGCGAGCACGTTGTCAAGCGACATCACCGCGTCGGCCATGATGATGGCGCCGACCGCGCTCCACAGATCTGGCTTGGCCGTTACGTCGGAATGGCCCGTTTCGTCGATCAGCAGCTTGATCGCGACGACGAGCAGCATCAGCGAGCCGACGATCCTGAGATAGGGAATCCCCATCAGTTCGACGACGACAAGCGTGAAAGCGATGCGGAGGATGACGCCGCCGAGCGCGCCGAGAAATACCCCCCAGCGTCGCTGCCGCACTGACAATTGCCGGCATGCGAGCGCGATCAGAATGGCGTTGTCGCCTGAAAGCAGAATATTGATCCAGATGATCTCGAAGACTTCCCAGCCGATGGCGAGATCCAGAGTCATGCGCGCAAGTTCCTGCTGGGCGACGACGCCCCTTAGGCGTTGCATTAACGCGTTTTGCGTTGAGATGAAACCCGCGGTTCAGCTTATGAAATGACGGCTTTTCTGCGCCGGAGCGGAACATAGGACTATACCAAACGTTTTTTCCGACAAGCGCGGCAAATCCGACAATAGCGTCGCTTTGCGGCGCGCTGAAGGAGGTTACCATGGGCATGGCAGAGCCAAACGCCAACCTTATTTCCAGCGACAAGGTCGAGGGCACGAGCGTATTCGACGTTCGCGGCGATAAAATCGGCGAAATCGAGCATCTGATGATCGATCGCGTGTCTGGAATGGTGCGCTATGCGATCATGACTTTCGGCGGCTTTCTCGGCTTCGGCGAAAGCGAATATCCGCTGCCGTGGAAAGCCTTCCGCTACGATACGAATCTGGGCGGATATGTCGCCAATGTGACGGAAGAGCAACTGCGGAACGCGCCGGAATTCAACGAGGACAGCTGGCGCGATCGCGACTGGGAGACGCGGCTGCACAAGAATTACGGTTCGGCTCCTTATTGGGAAGACGCGACGACGATGCGCGACCCGTTCCCCCGCTACTAGTCGTATGCGTTGCTGAGCAGGGCAGGGCCAAAACCTTGGCCCTGCTTTGTCATACCCGTCACTTGCGTCGCCAGCGCGCGTCCGTCGTGGCCCGTCGCGAGCGCTTCGATCATCTTTCCCGCTTCCAAGCCCGGCAAGCGCGCGAGCGTGAAATCGGCGGCGCGCGCGGTCCCGCCGCGCTCGGTCAACAACTGCAAGTTTTTGCCGATCTGCGCGTCGAGATGGCGCGCAAGCGCGGCATCTCCCTTTTCGCGCAAAAGCGCCGCGCGTCGCTTGACGATATCGGGCGCGACCAGCGGCATCAGCGCGGCGGGAGTGCTGGGGCGCGGCGAAAAAGGGAAGACATGAAGATGCGTCAGCCCGCAGGCGTCGACGAGATCGAGCGTCGCTTGAAACATTTCTTCCGTCTCCGTCGGGAAGCCGACGATGAAATCGGCGCCGAAGACGATGTCTGGCCGGGCCCTACGGAGCCTGAGGCAGAGATCGATCGCCGCCGCGCGCGAATGACGCCGCTTCATGCGCTTCAGGATCAAATCGTCGCCCGATTGCAAGGAGAGATGCAGATGCGGGCAGAGCCGCGCATCTTCCGCTAGCGCGGCCTCCAGCTCGTCGTCGACTTCGACGCAGTCGATGGAGGAGAGCCGCAGGCGCGCGAGTTCTGGAGCTTCGCGCAGCAGCAGGCGCACGAGGCGTCCGAGCGTCCAGCCCTCGCCGAGATCGGCGCCATAGCTCGTTAGATCGACGCCCGTAAGCACGATTTCTTTCTTTCCGGCGGCGACGAGCGCGCGGGCCTGCGCGACAGCCTCTAAAGGCGACGCCGAACGCGAAGCGCCGCGGCCGAAAGGAATGATGCAGAAGGTGCAGCGATGGTCGCAGCCGTTCTGCACGGCGAGGAGGCCGCGCGTGCCTTCAGCGCCTGTGCGCGCGCGATTCGGCGCATGGTCGGCGATGACGCGCGTTACCCCTTCCATATCGGCGAAGCCTTGCGGATCGAGCCGCGCCGCGCAGCCGGCGACCACGATCTCGGCGTCGGGGCGTTCGCGATGCAGGCGGCGGATGGCCTGGCGCGCCTGCCGCGTCGCCTCGTTCGTCACGGCGCAGGTATTGACGACGACCGTCTCCGGCCCGCCGACATAGGCGCGGGCAAGCTCCTGCGACTCGACGATATTGAGGCGGCAGCCGAAGGTGATCGCTTCCGCGTGGCGCAGCGGCGCGTTCACGCGGCGACGTCCTGAAAGATGCGCGGATCGAGCGTCGTTTCAAATTCAAATTCGACCGGCCCGGTCATGGTGACGTGATCGTCGGCGCGCCAGTCGATTTCGAGATCGCCGCCCGGCAGCCGCAGGCGCGCGGCGCGTTGCGTGAGCCCCGCGCGGGCGGCGGCGACGAGCGTCGCGCAAGCGGCCGAGCCGCAAGCCTTGGTCGCGCCCGTTCCGCGCTCCCAGACGCGCAGCAGAATATCGTCGCGGGCGAGAATCTGCGCGAAGGAAATATTGGCGCGCTGCGGAAAGAGCGGATGATGTTCGAGCGCGGGTCCGAGCGCCTCGAGATCGACAAGCGCCGCATCGGCGACGAAGAACACCGCATGGGGATTGCCCATGCTCACGGCGGAAAAATGCGTCGGCGCGCCCGCGACCGGAGGTTCGAGCGCGACGCTGCGCGTATCGGCGACCTCATGGGCGAGCGGTATGTCGCGCCACTCGAGGCCTGGGCGCCCCATGTCGACGGCAAAGACCCTTTCCGCCAACCGCCATGTCTCGACGAGACCGGCGTCGGTTTCGAGACGCAGCGCGTCCTTGCCTTCGCGCGCCAGCGCAAAAGCGACGCAGCGCGTGCCATTGCCGCAGGCCGCCGAGAGCGAGCCGTCGATATTATAGATGCGCATGAAGGCGTCGTCCTCGGCGCGGCGCGGCGCGTGGAGCGTCATGAGCTGATCGAAGCGCAGGCCGGGCGCCCGGGCGATGGCGCGCGCGTCCTGCGGCGCGACCTCATGGTCGAGCCCGCGCAGATCGAGAATGAGAATCTCGTTTCCCGCGCCGTTCATGCGCCATATGGGAAGATGAGCAAGGGGGTGCGGCGCTGTGGACAAGCTTTGGCCTATTTTCCGAAAGACGCGCTCGTATATAGAGAATGCCGGGACGGCGCGCCACCGCCGCAAAGCGCCGGAAAGGCGTCGCAAAAAGGCGCGAAAAGGCTGATTTGAACACGCCATTGGGAGAGGCTTGGCGCATGGACGAGGAACCGGGCTTGCTGGACAGTCTGCGCCGCCACTGGCGGGCGCTGGCGATTTTCACCATCCTTGTCGCGGGGGCGGCGATCTATTCGGAGCGCGCGCTTTTTACCCGCGACGTCGAAAACGCCGGGGACAAGCCCGCGACGCCGGCCAAGCCCGCCGCCCCGCCGGCGGGCGGCGACGCCAAGCCTGCCGAGCAAAAGCCGGCCGATTCCGGCGAGACGAAGCCAGTCGACGAGGCGGCGCAGGCGGTCATGAGCCAGGCCGTCGTCGTCGACGCGCGCCCCGCTCTCGTCATCAAGGGCCAGGGCAGCAAATGGGAGGACGCCGCCGCGACGCTCGCCGACGCCATCGCCAAGCTCAACGCCGTCGTCGGCAAGGGGGGGCTTGTCGCCAACGGCCGGCCCATCGCCGTCTTCACCAAGACCGACGACGCTGGCTTCGAGTTTGAGGCGATGGCGCCGCTCGCCGCTGCGCCGGAGGGCAAGCTCAAACTGCCGGAGGGCGTCGCCGTGGGCGCTTCGCCCGCCGGCAAGGCGCTTAAATTCCAGCATCGCGGCGCCTATGACGAGATCGAGGCGACCTATGAGGCGATCGCCGCCTATCTCGACGAGAAGGGCGTCGATACGAAGGACCTCATCGTCGAGGAATATCTCACCGACTTCAAAGGCGACGACGCCAGCGTCGATGTCGATATTTATGTGTTCTTGAAGTGAGCCTTCCGATCAACTTGCTTGTCGATCGGGCGATTCCGTCCGATCGTAAGGCGCGCTAACTGGGGCGCGCCGCCGGTTTTGTCGCAAGGACCCCGCGATCGTCTCATTTTCGTTTTTCAAGCAGCCTCTCGTCGGTGATCGACAATCCCCGACTCTTGGTGACGGCGAAGAACACAGTCTGGCCGACCATAATATCGACTTCCCTCGGCTTCGCCTGCTGGTCATCGACCATCACCAGCGTTCCCTGCGCGAGCGTTTCGCGCCACTTACTGAGATCGGCTTCGGTCTTCACCCCCGGATCGCGCACGCGGATCACGCCGCCGACGGGGCCGCCAAAGGCGTCGACCCAACGATACTCGCCCGGCAGGCCGAAGGCGTGGGAATAGCCGCATTCGTTGACGAGGCGACTGCTGGCGAAAAATTCCTTGTCGCCGACGACGGCGTAGGGCGTCATCGCCTTCTCCGGGCAGTTCCACACCACCATATCGCCCGCGTCGATACCGATCTCCGCCTTGTCCGGCTTAAAGCCGCCTTTCGTGGCGGAAAGCATGATATTGTGCTGCTTCATCTTCTGTCCCGGGCGTCCCTCATCGACCTTGATGACATAGGGACGCTCCTGCGACAGATGCTGGCCGCTCGCGGGAAACACGCCGTAGCGATAAGTTCCCGGTTTCATGAAGCGCTGGCCAAAGCAGTCGGTGCGACGCAAGGCGCGGCTGTCGAAATCGTCGAACATCGAATGTCTCCTCAATGCTTACGGTGAAACGTCGGCGGTCAGCACAAGCTCGTCTTCGCCGCTGTTGGCGACGACCGCGGCGATCGCGTCAATGGTGATGTCGACGGCGGGATCGAAGGCGCCGGCGGCCGGCAGCACCGGGAATTTTTTGGGCTGCTTGTAGATCTCAAACGTCAGCCCCGACACGAAGGGCGTGATGATCGGTCCCAGGAAGCCCGTCACGCCGGCGACGCCGATGGCCAGAAGAATCGCATTGACGGCGATCGCCAGAAACGGACCAAGGAAGGGTATGGCGAGCAAGATCGGCGTCACCGCGAGGCCGATGGCGGCGAGGAGCGCCGCCGTCGTCGCGCCGAACTGAAGATTGGGCACGCCCAGCACCTTGATCGACACGACCCAGTCGGCGCCGACGAGATTGACGACAATCTGGAAATCGGCCGTGGTCTTGACGAAGTCGCCGAAGGAAATCGGAACCGAGATCGTCGGCCAGTCGATGCAGATTTTCGGCGTGCAAACCTCGCCGACGCAGGGAATGTCGATGCAGATTTGCGGGAGGCAAAAATCCGGCAGGATGTCGCTCAGATCGATGCCGAAACTGAAATCGAGGTGCCAATCGAGACGCAGATCGACGATGCGAATCGTCGAGGGCGGAATGAGATCGACGTCGCCATTGGTCAGCGTTCCAGAGACAGTGTAACTCGCGACGAAGGGACCAAGGCTTCCCGATCCGCTCTTGACCTGCGTCCCGATGGCGGCGATGGCGCCGTCCAGCAATTTATTGGCGCCCTGTTCGTCGAGGGCGGCGGTAATCTCAGCCATGATGAAATCTCCCGATCAAAAGCCTTTAGAAATTGCCGCGCGCCTTGATCTGATCGTCCTCGATCAACGGTCCGACCGTCATCGACAGATTGAAGGCGCCGACTCGCAAGGACCGCAGCGGCAGGCGCACATCCGCCAGCACCGCCTGCAGGATCATGAAGAGCAGGCATTCGAGGATGGCTTCCACCTCGGGCGGCGCGATGTCGACGATCTCGACGCCGTCGACGGCGAGAGCGATGGCGTCTTCGCCATTTTGCGCTAGAACATGCTCGAGATGGCCCACGGCGAACACTTCCAGCTTGCAGCACGTCGCCTCTCTTAACGGATGAGTCGGCTTGTCATCCGGCTTGCCTTCGGGCTGACCTGTCGTGCCGCCGCGCGGGGGGCGCGGGTCGATCTTCAGGCGCCGGCAGTCGAGACACAGCTCCGCAGTGATGGCGGCGCCGAACTGGCCCGGTTGCAGCGATAATTCGGGCGGCAGCGGGCTCGTCTGCTTGTAGAGATCGACGCGCGGTATCGACAGCGCGACGCGCCATTCGATGCCGCCGGGAACGCCCGGAAAGGGTATCGCCGCCATGTTCGTTTCGGCGACGGTCGTCGTCGGGACGAACGCCGGCGATCCATATACGAGGTGGCGCGGCCGGTCGGTGAAGAAGGCGGTGAGGAAATCGTTCAATCCGTTTTCGTGAACGCTCGCGAAAACGGTTTCGGCTTGAGTGAGGCTCATGAGTCATCCTTTCCGATCCATAGGATGGATCGTTCGATCAATGCTCGTGGCGATGAAGACAGTCTGAGGCGCAGCAGCCGCGCAGACCGCAATTATTTAACTATGGTTTTGGCGCGTTCGTCGCGCCGCCGAAATTATATGTTCAATATGGGCGTCGCCCGACTCGACAACGCGGAATCGTTTGATTGGTTCCAAGCCTGCGCGAAAAAGCCCCGCGCGGCGCGCCTCTCAAGGCTCCGCGCTCTCGCGCCGATATTCCAGAATGTCGCCGGGCTGGCAGTCGAGAATTTCGCAAATTTTCTCCAGCGTGTCGAAGCGCACGCCTTTCACCTTGCCCGATTTCAAGAGACTGACATTCTGCTCGGCGATGCCGATTTGCGCCGCGAGATCGCGCGAACGCATCTTGCGCTTGGCGAGCATCACATCGAGATTGACGATAATCGGCATCAGACGAACTGCGCATGTTCGTTTGCGATATCGGCCGCCGTCTTCTGAATATGCGCGAGCGCGAGAAGCGTCGCGAGCAGCAGGGCGGTGGAGAGATCCTCGGGTCTGAAAAAGACCGAGACCATATGCTGGCCCGCCTCCTTATGGGCGGTGACGATGAGCGAGACGAGCGGCCGCGTCGCAATGTCGATGAGCGCGGCGAGGAGGCCAAAGAGCGCAAGACGGCGCAGCCAAAGCGCCGCCTCGGGCGCGAAGATGCGGCCGGCGAGATAGATCGAGAACAACCGCCAGCCGCTGTAGCAGGCGGCGGCAAGCGGCAGCCAGACGATGAAGCTGACGCCGAAGGCGGCAAGGCGCTGCGCCGCGCCGAGGCCGGCGACGTCGACGCCGAGATCGTCGAAGCGCGCGGCGACGCGCGCGCCGTCGCTCCAGAAATAGGCGAAAGCCGCGAAGGTCCATGCGCCATAGGCGATGGCGGCGAAGCGCAAGAGCTGACAGAGCCAGCCGATGCGCGCGCGCAGCGCGTCGAATTTCGGATCGTCCGAAGCGGCGGCGGAAAGCGGTAGCGATTCTATCATGGCTGTTTCTCCATGGCGCTGGATTGCTGCGAGAGAGAGGAAACGAAAGTGCGCCAGAGCCGCGGCGCGCCGTCGCCATAGGCGGACTCCAAGGACTCGTCGAAAGCGTCGCCCGCCTCCAGCGTGCGCAAAAGCCGCAAGAACGCCGCCTCGTCGCGCCCGCGCAGCCAGCCGACGAACATGCCCGCCTGCCGATAGGCGAGGCGCTGGCGTAGCGTGAGCGGGTCCAGCGTCGGACTATGCGGCGGTTCGCGCTCGAAGCCGAGCCCGGCGAAATCGATCCAGCGCCGCCCGTCGAGCACGACGCGATAGCCTTCGCCAATGGCTTGCGTGGCCTCGGCCTCGCTGACGCCCTCGGCGCCGCCGCCTTCCGACGCCATCACCGCGAGCCCCTCGGTGAACCATTGCGGCGGACGCGGCGCGCCAAGCGTCCGCCAGCCGGAAAAATGCACATGCGACAGTTCATGCGTCACGACGCCTTCGAGGCGATCGCGCTCCTCGCCGCAAAGCGTCGGCGACAGAAGCGCGGCGCCGGCGCGCGTCACGGCGGCGACGCCCGGATCGCCCATGCCATTGGCGCGCGCGTAATGCTCATAAGACGCATAGAGGCCGATGACAGGCCTTTGCGCGAAGGGCCGCCCATGCGCGGCCTCGATGCGCGCGATGGCTTTCGGCGCCAGCGCCGCGACAGCCTCCGCGCAGGCCCGCGCGCGCGGCTCGTAATGCACGCGGGCGGCGCCTTCGAGCGCGGGAAGATTGGCGGGATCGTTCAGCAGCGCCGCGACCGCGTGGCGCAGCGGCGGGCGGATGGCGAAAGCGAGCGTCACGGCGACGGCGAGCGCCGCGCTCCATATTCCGGCGATTTTTATGGCGCGCGACGCGCTCATGCCGTCACTCTCCTTTTAGACGAGCTACAATTGACACATAAAAAATTTAATGTAAAACATTAAAAAATTAATGCGAAAATGAGGTCAAAATGACTCGCCGTCTCCTGTTGCTCCCTCTGCTCTGCGCCGCCGCGCTCGCGGGCTGCGGCCATGTGCCTGTCTCGACGATGTGGGCGCTCCGCAGCTTCGACGCCACGACCGTCGATCCGGCGCAATTGCGCGCGGCGATCCGCATTCCCGACACGCTAGAACCGCAGCCTGGCGGCGTCACGCTGAATATCGGCTGGCGGCGCGAAGGCGGCGCGCCGCACGAAGCAAAATTCATCTTGAAGGAAACGACGGACGCCGCCGATCTCGCGCCGCTCGCCGCTGAGAAACGGCCCGGGACGCGCATCCACGCCTTTCGCGTCGAGCTTGCCGACATTCCCAAGATCAAGGCGCTGCAGGCGCAGGCGATCGAGGAAAAGGCGCGCGGCGGCGGAAAGACGCATGGCTCCTTCGGCGTCGGCGCCGAAGCTTGCCGTCGCGGCGACCTCGCCGACGGGCCGCTGCCGATGACGACATTTCTGCGTGTCGAAGAGCAGGGGCCCTATCTCACCGTTTTGAAAAACGTCGATCTGCGTTCGCTCGTCACGAAAGAGAAGAGCCTCGACGCGCTCGTTCCGGCGTGCGGCGGTTGACGCGTCGATTAGGCAGCCTTCGCCTTCGCGCTCTCCATCATGTCGACGAAGCGGCGGAAGAGATAATGGCTGTCCTGCGGGCCGGGCGAGGCCTCCGGGTGGTGCTGCACCGAGAAGGCCGGGCGGTCGGTAAGCGCGATGCCGCAATTGGAGCCGTCGAAAAGCGAGCGATGCGTCTCGACGGCGTTTGCCGGCAGGCTGTCGCGATCGACGGCGAAACCATGGTTCATCGAGACGATCTCGACCTTGCCGGTGGTGAAATCCTTCACCGGATGATTGGCGCCGTGATGGCCCTGCGGCATTTTCCGCGTCTTCGCGCCAACCGCGAGCGCCATCATCTGATGGCCGAGGCAGATGCCAAAAATCGGCGTTTTTGACGCGAGCAGGTCGCGTATAACGGGCGCGGCGTATTTGCCTGTCTCGGCCGGATCGCCGGGCCCGTTCGAGAGAAACACGCCATCGGGCTTATGCGCCAATATTTCCGCGCTCGTCGCCGTCGCCGGCGCGACGATCACTTCGCAGCCCTGCTCGGCGAGAAGCCGCAGAATATTGCGCTTCACGCCATAGTCGATGGCGACGACGCGATATTTGGGCGCGCTCTCGCGCGCGCCATAGCCGCCGCCAAGCCGCCACGTCGTCTCGCGCCAGTCGTAGCCCGTCTTCGCGCCGACGCTCGGCACGAGGTCCATCCCGTCGATGCCGGGCCAGGCGGCGGCTGTCGCCTTGAGGCGCGCGATATCGAACTTGCCGTCCGGCGCATAAGCGATGACCGCGTTCTGCATGCCGCGCTCGCGAATGAGCGTCGTCAGCGCGCGCGTGTCGATCCCGCAAAGTGCGACGACCCCGCGCGCCGCGAGCCAGTCGGTCAGCTTCTGCTGGGCGCGGAAATTGGAGGGGTCCGTGACCGGCGCGCCGAAGATCGCGCCGACCGCGCCGGCGCTTTGGTCGAGATCGACGGTCTCGACGTCTTCCTCATTCGTTCCGACATTGCCGATATGCGGAAAGGTGAAGGTGACGATCTGCGCGGCATATGAGGGATCGGTCAGGATTTCCTGATAGCCGGTCATGGCGGTGTTGAAGCAGACTTCGCCAACGGCCTCGCCCACGGCGCCGAGCCCATAGCCCTCGATAACCTCGCCGCTGGCGAGCACGAGGACGCCGCTGTAAACCGGCTTGGTCCAGCCATTGTCTTGATCGAGGGTCATCTCCGTCCCAAATCCTGTGGCGCCGTCGCCCTTGACAGCACGCCCTCCGCGCGTCATGGCCGGGCTTGACCCGGCCATCCATGCGCCGCCGCCCGGCGTGGATGCCCGCGACGAGCGCGGGCATGACGCGGCGGTATTGGTGGTGGATGTAATCCATCCCATCCCGAAATGGAAACCCCAAGGACATTAGATGCGCGAGAAGATTGCGGAAGACCTCAAGACGGCGATGAAGGCGGGCGAGCGCGCCAAGGTGGACGCGCTGCGGCTCATCAACGCCGCGCTCAAGGACAAGGATATCGAGGCGCGGGGGACGGGCAAGACTCTCACCAACGACGACGTGCTGGCGCTGCTGCAGAAAATGATCAAAAGCCGTCAGGAATCGCTTGAAATTTATGAAAAAGCTGGGCGCGAAGACCTCGCTGGCAAGGAGCGCGGCGAGATCGCGGTGATTTCGTCCTATCTCCCGCAGCAGCTCTCCGAAGCCGAGGTCGCCGAGGCCGTGAAATCGGCGATCGCCGAGGTCGGCGCGGCTTCGATCAAGGACATGGGCAAGGTTGTGGCGTCGCTCAAGGCGAAATACACGGGCCGCATGGATTTCGGCAAGGCGAGCGCGGCGGTGAAGGCGGCGCTGGGGAGCTGATAGCTCGCTCTCCCGCGAAGCGGGGGAGGGGTTACCGCCAGAGGGCAAAGAAATGATGCGGCGGGCCGCGGCCGTCGCCTAAATCAAGCGACGCCGCCGCTTCGAGCGCGCCTTCCAGCCAGGCTTTGGCGGCGGCGATGGCGTTGATAAGCGGCGCGCCCTTGGCGAGTTCGCAAGCGATGGCTGAGGAGAGGGCGCAGCCCGTGCCATGCGTGTGGCGCGTATTAATGCGCCGGCCGCCAAAGACGCGCGTCTCGCCGGCTTCGATCAGAACGTCAA
Source organism: Methylocystis borbori (assembly GCF_036576025.1). Lineage (NCBI taxonomy): Bacteria > Pseudomonadati > Pseudomonadota > Alphaproteobacteria > Hyphomicrobiales > Methylocystaceae > Methylocystis > Methylocystis borbori. The sequence continues at coordinate 55,838 of NZ_JAZHYN010000019.1, forward strand.
TAGGTTCGCCGTCGAGATCGCCGCCCTTCATCAACACGGCGCGCGCGCCGGCTTCGATCAGCAGGCGCCCCTGCGCCGCCATCTCGTCGGCGTTTGTGGCGCGCGGCGTGTCAGTGAGCGCGCTGGCTTCATGCAGATTGGGCGTGACGAGACGCGCCAGCGGCGCGAGCGTCGCGATAAGCGCCTTCTCCAGTCCAGCGGAGGCGAGCGACACGCCTTGCGTTGGAACGAGCACTGGATCGAGCACGATATTGCGGGCGTCGTATCGGGCGAACGTCTCCGCGATAGCCTGCGCGATCTCGGGCGTCGCGACCATGCCGATCTTGATGGCGTCGGGCGCAATGTCGGACATCGCGGCCTCGATCTGCGCCGCGACGATATCCGGCGCGATGGGATAGGCGGCCGTTACCCCCCGCGTATTCTGCGCGGTGAGCGCCGTGATCGCCGCCATGCCGTAGCAGCCGAAGGCCGAGAAGGTTTTCAAATCCGCCTGAATTCCCGCGCCGCCCGACGGATCGGACCCAGCGATGGAGAGGAGGCGGGGGATTTTGGCGGGCATATATTCACCTATCCGCCGTCATGGCCGGGCTTGGCCCGGCCATCCACGACGAGCGCGCCCATTGTCATCTTAGGCGCCCTTGTTCTTTTGTCGCTTCCGCAGCGTGTCGGCGTGGATGCCCGCGACAAGCGCGGGCATGACGCGCTTCTGTCAGAACGCTTGAAGAGCGCCGGCCGTCACGGACGAGCGCACATATGGCTTCAGGAACTCGCGATTAACGACATCTACTGGCCCGTTGAAGAGCTCCGCGATGAAGTCTTTCAGCCCAACGTATGAATAAACGTCGCGCACGGCGTCCGGCGCGATCTCGATCATAATGTCGATGTCGCTGTCTGGCCGCGCCTCGCCGCGCGCATGGGAGCCGAACAGCGCCGCATGCGCGACGCCGCGCGCCCGCAGGGCGGCCACGTTCTCGAGAAGAACGGCGATGATCTCTTGCGCGTTCATACGGCGAGCATAGCACAGGCGCTTCGCGCGAAAAGGTTACCCCTTCGGCAGCGTCAGCACGCCGGCGTCGCCGTTCTCCGCGCCGAAGGCGAGGCGCGCGCCTTTGGCGTCCCAGGCGAGCGCCGCGATCCGCGCCTGTTTGGCGTCTTCCACGGGGCGACGCGCCAGAAGCTCCGATCCGTCCGTCAACCGCGCCAGTAGGATGAGGCCGTCGTCGAAGCCGATAGCGACGACCAGCGCGCTCGGATGAAAGGCGACGCGCGTCACCGGCGTATTGGCCCGCACGCCGCATTCGCGCGGTGCCTGGCCCATCGGGCCGTCCTTGCCGGAAAAAGGCCAGACGATGCAGGCGTCGGCGCCAGAGGTCGCCAGCCATTTGCCGTCATGCGACCAGGAGAAGCTGCGCGTCTTTCCCGGATAGCCCGCCATGCGCATATTCTTGGCGTCGGCGACGCGCCATCCATGCAAGGCGTTCTCCTGCATTGACGTGACGAGGAAGCGCCCGTCCGGCGAAATCGTCGCGTCGATATGCGAGCCCGCCCAGGCGAGCGTTTCCGGCTTGCCGGCGTTCGGAAACCACAATGTCGCGCCGTTATAATGCGCGATGGCGAGCCGGTAGCCTTTAGGGAAGAAGGCGAGGCCGCGCGAGGTCGAAGGGATGTCGAGCGTCTTCGTCTCGCCCTTGGCCGAGCGGGCGCGGACGATCTTGCCGGCGGACCAGGCCGCCGCGCCGTCGCGCAGCGCCGCCGCGTCGATCCATTTGCCCTTCTCGTCGCCGATCGTCTCCATATCGCCAGCGGCGCTCGTCAGAACCACTCGCCCGTCGTCGCCGCCGGTGACAATGTGGCGCGCGTCGTTCGCCGCGGCGAGGATCGCGGCGCCGGGATGCGCGGGCAGACGCCGGCCTTCCGCGCCGTCGCCGAAATGGAGTTCGCCATTGGCGAGCGCGAAAACCGGCGCCTCGTCCAGAAAGGCCGCCGCCACGACGGCCTCGCCGAGCGCGAGCGGCGCGACATTGTCGAGAAGCGAAGGGTAGGGCGCCGTCGCGCTCATGCGGCCTCCCCGCCGGCGGCGCCAAAGCCGATCGGCAGGCGCGGGCGGCGCTTG